>JACOUZ010000103.1 GCA_016177515.1 Acidobacteriota bacterium | reverse complement strand
CCCGGGCCGCGACAACTGCCTGTTCCAGGGGGACGTGGCCCCCGGGGGCGCGCTGTGCGGGGCGTCGAGCGCCAACGACAACATCCTGTACGACGGCAACGTCTACCAGACCGGCGGCGGACCGCGCGTCGGCCAGTGGTCCCAGGGCCGGGGCGCCGTCGATCCCGATCTCGGCGACGTGCGCAACCCGGTGGAGGCGATCCACCTGTCCGCCGTGCGCGTCGACGCCATGGGACAGCCGGCCGACTCGCAGCTCCCGGTCGGCACCTGGCGCGTGCGCGTGAGGCGCGGCTCCGGGGGGGCGGTGGCGGGGCAGATCACGATGATCAACGGCGCCAACGAGGACGCCAACGGCAACGGCCGCCTGGATCCGGGCGAGGACGGTTCAGCCGGGGAAGCGGCGGACGGTCTCCTGGACGCGGGCGGCCAGCCGTACGCGCTGATCCTCTCCGGGCCGGTCCTCGGATCGGGGACCCAGACCTGGGCCGGGACCTCGCACGCCCTCCCGGCGAGCACGGTCGACCTCGACAAGGGGACTTACGGCTGCGCCGACGATGTCGAGGTGCAGGTGTTCGACGCGGACGCCACGACGTCCGGCGTCGGTTCCGCCATCACCCTGACGGTGCAGGACGCGGCGGGGAACGTCCTGGACACCGAGCGCGGCTTCGCCTTCACCGAGAGCCCGGCGGGGAGCCGCGGCTTCAAGTCGGTGAAGGTGCCGGTGCGGCTGGCGGCCCCGAGCGCGGTATCGAACAACGGATTGCTGGAAGCCGACACCGGACGCTTCGTCGTCGCGGACTACGTCGACGCGCCCGTGAACGGGCAGGCGCGCGCCACCGTCCGGTGCGACCCGGAGCTGTTCGCCGGATTGCTGTCGGTCAAAAACCAGACCGACGGGCCGGTGCTGATCTCCGGGGGCTGCGATCGCGATCAGTTCGCGGACGCCGGCGAGATCGTGTCCTACACCGTGGCGATCGTGAACACCAACCGCGGCGACGATTACACGGAGGTGGTCGCCACCCTGACGCCGTCCGGGACGGGCGCCACGGCGGTGAAGGTGCTCGACTCGCCCAAGGGGATCGGCCGCCTGCCCGGCGGCCAGAGCACCGCGATCGGCTTCTCGCTCCAGATCGACGGCGCGGCCCTCAACGCGCTGCCGGTCGCCAGCCGCAAGGTGACCCTGACCCTCGCCCTCGACTCGAGCAACCGCTCGAAGGTCATCGGGCGCCAGACGTTCGCCTTCACGCACGCGCTGAACGCCGACCGCGAGGCGTTCCACTACTCGACCGACTTCCCGACCGGCGGGCGGGAGGTGCGCGATCTGAACCGCAACCTGCAAATCGACCCGGCCGACGTCATCGACCCGTTCACCACCATCCAGATCCCCGACGAGGACATCGTCTTCTCGACGCTTTTCTACTCCGACGGAGGCGTGGTGCGCAACGTGCTCGGAGAGGACCTGAACGGCAACGGCGTCATGGACGGGAACGAGACGGACATCATTCCCAACGGAATCCTGGACGGGGGGATCCTGTTCGCTCCGGGCGGGCCGGACTCGCGCGACAAGGTGCCGTTCAACTTCGACCGGAACGACGGCGGCTTCTTCACGACCCGCCACCCGGTCAGCATCCAGGGCAACCTCCCGGGCGGCACCATCTGGGAGCACAAGCGATCCGGGCTGTGCGGGTTCCAGTCGGCCAACCCCGACAACAACCCGGCCGCGCTGTTCCAGAACCTCGGCGCCGGGATCTGGCACACCGGAGACGGCGACACCACGACGCCCGCCGACACCGCCACGGGGTGCGACAACTACGCCATGCCGCAGGAGCCCGCCACGCCGCCGCAGGCCGAGCGGATCATGGACATCCTGATGACGCCGATCGTCGCCCAGGTGCGCCAGCTGCCCGACTCGCGCGGCTTCCCGTACACCGTCGAGTTCCAGCGCCTGGCGATCAACTTCAACATCCAGACCTTCGACGAATACGCCGGCGGCTTCGTCAACCTGGACACCAACCTCGAGAGCGACGACCGCAACTGCCTGCTCTGCCAGACCGTGTTCTACCCGCGCTTCGGCGGGGTCTACTACAACACCTGGCACTTCGACACCTACAACTACGGCATCGACAGGGCCAACCTGGACGTCGTCAAGCAGAGGACCTTCGGCGCCCTGGCCGATCCGAACGGCTCGGTCCTCGGCAGCCGCACGGTCACCGGGGACGAGACGGGGTTCTCGGGCTTCACCGCGAACAGCAACCCGAACAGCTCGAGCCCGATCCCGGAGGCCCCGCCCGACTTCATGCCGTACCCGCGCCTGATCGATCCCCTGCCGCTCGCCGGGGACGGGCACCCGGTCGACCGGCGGCCGGCCGGACCCACCCGCAGCTACGACTTCTCCCTGATCAACTACCTTGAAGGCTTTGTCTTCCCGCAGACCGGACCGGGCACGTTCGAGCCCGGCGGGTTCTTCAGCTCCGGGGCGACCGGCACGCGCTGGCAGTTCGAGATCGGGTTCTTCGTGATCGAGAGCTCGGGGGGAGCCGCCGACTACGGCCTGGCCATCGACGACCCGGTCCTGGAGTGGGACGAGGTCCACCCGGTGGACGAGAGCCAGTTCGTCCCGGCCCACACGCCCGCCTGCCAGCGCTTCGGCCAGCCCGGCCAGGCGGCCGGGCAGCAGTGCGCCACGCTGGTCGTCGATCGCACGTCGCTGTACCAGTGCGACGAGGCGATCGAGGTGACGGTCCACGACCCCAAGGTGGCGGGCGCCGGCTCGGTGACCGTGCAGGCCGCGACGGAGAGCGACTCGCAGCCGATCACGACGGGCGTGAACCGGGTCAACATGCCGGTCAAGAGCTTCCCGCTGCCGGAGGTCGCGCCCGGCCTCTTCCGGGGCACGATCACCGTGACCGGGCAGTTCAACAACCCCGGGACTCTGTTCGTGACCCCGCACCTGGATCAGACATTGAACGTGTACTACATCGACCCCCTGTGCGACGGCGACGCCGACGGCCAGGCCGGCGAGAGCGGCTTCGACAATCTGGACGGCGATCTCATCGCGGCGCCGCCGCTCGGCGCCGACAAGTGCCCCCAGGTGTTCGACCCGGCGCAGCCCGACTTCGACGGCGACGGCCTGGGCGATCTGTGCGACAACTGCCCGCTGGTCCCGAACGCGACCCAGATCGACAGCGACGCCGACGGCGTCGGCGATTCCTGCGACCTCGACGACGTCGACTTCGACGGCGTCGCGAACCAGATCGACAACTGCCCCGACGTCTACAACCCGCTGCAGGTGCCGGTCAGCACGCAGAATCCCAAGGGGGTGGCGTGCAGCCAGACGATCGACCGCGACGGCGACGGAATCCAGGACAAGAGCGACAACTGCGTGCGCACCGCCAACCCGGCGCAGACCAACAGCGACGGCGACCTTCTGGGCGACGCCTGTGACGGCGACTGCCAGGCCGCCGGACCGGCCACCCTGGCGACCGGGTCGTGCAACCGCTCGAA
The DNA here is from genome assembly GCA_016177515.1 of Acidobacteriota bacterium. Lineage (GTDB taxonomy): Bacteria > Acidobacteriota > Polarisedimenticolia > Gp22-AA2 > Gp22-AA2 > Gp22-AA3. The sequence goes on along the minus strand of JACOUZ010000103.1, from coordinate 217 downwards.
TGCGATCGTGTGCACCGTGGACGCCAACTGCCCGATGACGGGCCACTGCAGCCTGACCCCCGCGACGATCTGCGCCGCCACCAATCAGTGCCCGGGGAACGGCAATTCTTGCGTGGAGATCACCCAGGAAGTCTGCGTCCGGACCGGGATCGTCAACGCCGGCAACTGCTCGACGATCAACGACGACGGTGACGTGGACAAGGTGCCCGACCTTTTG
>JACOUZ010000102.1 GCA_016177515.1 Acidobacteriota bacterium | reverse complement strand
GGCATTGGCCTCCGCCTGGGCATCCTCTTCGATGCGGCGGACGAGGTTGGCCGCCTCCTGCCGCGCCTCCGCCTCGATGTCCCGCAGAAGCTCACGGTGGGCGTCGCGCGCCGTGGTGCCCGCGAGCTTCTCCAGCCTCTGCCGCCTCTCGGACAGAAGGGCCTGGACCTCCCTCTCCGCCGCGGCGAGCCGGTCCTCCTTCTCCCGGATGCGCCCCTCGGCCTCGTTCAGCTCCTGCTGCTTCTGTCCGAGGAGCTGGAGCTTCCTCGCCAGGTTGCGCTCCTGCTCCTTGAGACGCTCGTCCAGGCGTTGCAGCTCCTCGCGCTTCTTGCGCGTCTGGCTCTCGCCGCGCGCCTCGGCGGCGCTCTTCCTCTCCTCGGCCTCGAGCTCGGCCTCCTTGAGACGGGTCTGCGCGCGGCGCTCGATGTCCGCCAGCATCTCCGAGGCCCGCCTCTCAGCCTCCGTCCTGAGGCGGCGGGCCGTGAGGCGCTGAGCGGCGATCGCCGCGGCGACGAGGGCCAGTGCCAGAAAGACGATCAGGGCGTAGGTCATGGGCGCTTTCCCTTCGGTCGCGCGGCCCGGCCGAATGCTCGGACGGGCTCCTGAGAGAGGACCGTTCGGGACGGGGCGGGACCGGAACAGGAACGGGGGCTAAAACACGATGATGCCCCGCTTGGCCGTGAGGAGGGTGACTATTTGAACCTGGTTATCCACCGTGGAACCCCTGCCTTCGCTTCAGGCGTCCTCGCCGAGGAGGACGCACACCGCGAATGGACTCGGAGTCCCGTTCAAATAGTGTTGGCTCAAAAGTACCTCTCCAGCACGCACCGCGCAGGGCGATCCGGATGCTACCCCCGCGACTCCCGCGCGTCAAGACCCGCCCGGGCCTTGCCGGGTCACGCTTCCGCGAAACACCGCTCGAGCATGTCGATCAGGCGCGCCACGCGATCCGGCCCGCCTTTCATGACGGCCGGATCCGGCCCCCGGCCGCGCCGCGTCTCGTCGGCGATGTTCAGGGCCGCGAGGATGGCGACCTTGAGCGAATCGACGGTCGCGGTGGCGTCACTGACCTCGCGCATCTTGCGATCCACGTACGAGGCCAGGTCCTGGATGTAGCCCGACGCGCCCTCCCCGCGAAGGTTGTAGGACTGCCCGTAGATTTCCACCTGCACCAGCTGGCTGTCCGGACGTTCCATGGGCGTGCCTCCTGCCGGCGGACCCCTAATGATTCCGCCTCGCCTCGCCGCCTCCCTCTTCCAGGCCGCTCATCATCTCGAGCATCTGGCTGACCCGGCCGCGGATCACCTGGCGCTCTTCGCGCAGCAGGTCGATCTGCTCCGAAAGCTCGCGCAGGTCGTCCTTGCCCTTCTCTGAGGCGAGGATCTGCGCCTGGGCGGCGGCCAGCGACTTCTCCAGGTCCTTCACCCGCGCCTGCGCTTGATCCCTCTCGCGGCGCAGGGAGCGGATGAGCTCGGTGGCCTTGACGATCTTCTGCTCCAGCAGATCGAGCTGCTGGAGATCCACCACCACTCTCTTCGACTCCATCCTCACCTCCGCCCGTCCCGTCCGGTTCGGGTTCATGGCGACTCCGTGCCGCGCAGCTTCGCGCCGAGCTCACGGCCCAGGGTGGCCGTGATGGATTCGATGCTCTCCTGCACTTCCTGCGCCGTCAGCGTCCGTTCCGGGTGCTGGAAGACGATCTGCACCGCCAGGCTGGCGCACCCCGCGGGGATCCCCGGCCCCCGGTAGAGGTCGAACACCTGCACTTCGGTGATCGGCAGGCGGCCAGCCCGCCGCACGGCGCTCTCGATCGCCGCGAACGTCGTCCCCGGGGCGGTCACAATCGCCAGGTCGCGGCGGACTGCGGGGTAGCGCGGCAAAGCCCGGTACGAGCGCACCCGTCCGTTTCCCGCGGCCAGATCGTCCAGGTCGATTTCCCCGCCGAACACGGGCACGTCGACGCCGTGGCCGTCCAGCACCGCCCGGCGGATTTCGCCGACGAACCCCAGCGGCCGCCCGCCCCCCGCCACCCGCAGGGCGCGGCCCTCCTCCAGGAAGGGGATTCTATCCGAAGAAAAGGCCAGCGGGGCAACTCCCGCCACCTCGGCCAGGAGCTCCACGGCGCCGCGGGCATCGTACAGGTCGACGTCGCGCCGCGGCAGGCTCCAGTGCGACGGAAGGCCGCGCCCGGCCAGGACGAACCCGAGGCGCCGGCGCTCGCGCGGCACAGGGGAGGCGGGCAGGAACACCGCGCCGGTCTCGAACAGGTACAGGCCCGGGAGGCCATGGTTGAGATTGTGCGCCGCGTTCCGCAGGAGTCCCGGCAGGAGGCTCGTGCGCAGGAAGGCGGCGTTCGACTGCAGAGGGTTGGTCAGGGCCAGGGGCGGATCGATCTCGGGCGTGAACTGCCGGCAGTCCTCGCGGTCGACCATGGCGTAGTTGATCGCCTCGCTGAATCCCGACGCCTGCATCGCCCGGCACGCCGACAGGAGCGTCCTGTCGAAAGGGCTCCGCCCCTCGTCCGCGCCGGGCAGGACCGGCAGCTCCGACGGTATGGCATCGTACCCGCGGTGACGTGCGACCTCCTCGATCAGGTCGACCTCGCGCTCCACGTCCCGGCGGAACGAGGGGACCTCGATGCTCCAGGCGCCGTCCGGCGCGGGTCCGATCCGGAAGTGAAGGCGCGACAGCGCCTCGCGCATGAACCGATCGTCGAGCCCGAGGCCGAGGAGGGCCCTGGCGCGGGCCGGCCGGAAGCGGACGGTGCGCGGCCGGTGGGGGCGCGGGCAGGCGTCGAGGGGCGGCGCCGTGACGCTGCCTCCCGCGACTTCCTGGACGAGGTGCGCCGCCCGGTCGAGCGCCGTGATCACTCCCTCGGGATCGGCGCCCCGCTCGAAGCGGTGCGAGGCATCGGTGCGCAGGCCGAGCGCGCGCGCGGCGCGACGCACCGGCACCGGCTCGAACCAGGCGCTCTCCAGGAGGACGTTCCGGGTGCGCTCGCCGATCTCGCTCGCCTCGCCGCCCATGACGCCGGCCAGGGCCACGGGCCTTCTGGCGTCGGCGATGACCAGCATCTCGGGTGACAGCGCGCGCTCCACGCCGTCGAGGGTGCGGAGCGTCTCGCCGGGGCGCGCCCGCCGGACCACGATGCGGCGCCCGTCGAGGCGGTCGAGGTCGAAGGGATGGAGCGGGTGGCCCAGTTCCCAGAGGACGAAATTGGTCGCGTCGACCACGTTGTTGATCGATCGCTGGCCGATCGCCTCCAGCCGCCGGCGCAGCCAGTCGGGGGAGGGGCCGACGCGCACGCCCAGGACGCAGCGCGCGGCGTAGCGGGCGCACAGATCGGGGTCCTCGATGGCGACCGACGCGACGTCCGCGGTCGGCCTGCCGCCGGGCGGGATCGGGGCCGAAGGGGGGCGCGGAGTCGTCCCGGTGAGCGCGGCGTATTCGCGCGCCAGCCCGAAGTGATTCATGCAGTCGGGCCGGTTGGTGAAGATGTCGAAGTCGTACAGGCTGTCGTCGCCGCGGCGCTCGATGCCGTCCAGGGGGATGCCGGCGGCGGTCAGGCGCTCTCCGACTCTCGCCGGGTCCTCGCCGGCGCCCACGTACGTCAGCAGCCAAGCGTGACTGAATCTCACCTCGCGCCCTCGCGGCCCCCCGTCATCCGGGGAATTGCTGCAGGAACCGCAGATCGTTTTCATACAGCAGGCGGATGTCGTCGATGCCGTGCTTCAGCATGGCGATCCGCTCGATTCCGAGCCCGAACGCGAAACCAGTGTAGCGCTCCGGGTCGTACCCCACCTTCTCGAACACGGCCGGGTGGACCATGCCGGCGCCGCCCATCTCGATGAAGCCCGAGCCCTTGCACCGGCTGCAGCCGGAGCCGCCGCAGAAGATGCAGGAGATGTCGTACTCGGCCCCGGGCTCGACGAAGGGGAAATACGACGGGCGCAGGCGCAGGCGCAGCTCCTTCCCGAAGACCCGGCGGCAGAAGTGCTGGAGCGTCCCCTTGAGGTGCGCGAAGGTGATCCCCTCGGACACCACCAGGCCCTCGACCTGGTGGAAGACGGGGGAGTGTGTCACGTCCGAGTCGCGCCGGAACACCTTGCCGAGCGCCACCATCTTGATCGGGGGGCGGCGCTGCTGCATCGTGCGGATCTGGACCGGGGAGGTGTGGGTGCGCAGGAGCAGCCCGCCCTCCACGTAGAACGTGTCCTGCAGGTCGCGCGCCGGGTGCTGCGGCGGGATGTTCAGGGCCTCGAAGTTGTAGAAGTCGGTCTCGATTTCGGGGCCGGTCTCGAGCGTGTACCCCATTTCGAGAAAGATCTCCTCGATCAGGGCGCGCACCTGCGTGATCGGGTGGAAGGTCCCCGGGCGCTGGGCCCGGCCCGGCAGCGTGAGGTCAATCGGCCCGGCGGCGGTCCTGGCCCTTGAAACCTTTCCCCGCGCGGCCTCGAGGGCGGCCTCGACGTGCGCCTTGAGATCGTTGACAGCCTTTCCGAAGGCGGCGCGCTCCGCCTTGGGGGCGTCACGCAGGTCGCGCAGCAGGGCGGTGAGGATGCCGGCGCGCCGGCCCAGATAGCGCGTGCGCACTTCCTCCAGCGCCGCGGCGTCCTTCGCCCGGGCCACATCCGAGTCGAAGCGCTGCCGGATTCCCTGGACGCGGCTCTGCACGCGGGGCCCTCGCCGGGCGCCGGGAGGCCCGGCGTCCCTGCTGGATGGGGCGGTCGTTCCTAAGAGGCCAGGCCCAGCGCCGTCCTGGCGGTCTGCGCCAGGGCGGAGAAGCCGGCGGGGTCGCTGACTGCCAGCTCCGCGAGAATCTTGCGATCGAGGGCCACGCCGGCCTTGCTCAGCCCGGACATCAGGCGGCTGTAGGACAGGTTGTTCTGGCGCGCCGCCGCGTTGATCCGGATGATCCACAGGCTGCGGAAGTCGCGCTTCCTGGCCCGGCGATCGCGGTAGGCATAGCCCAGCGATTTCTCGATCGCTTCCCTGGCGGCGCGGTAGAGCTTGCTCTTGCCGGTGTAGTAGCCCTTCGCCAGCCTGAGCATCTTCTTGCGTCGATGGCGTCTCTTGGTTCCTCTCTTGACTCTGGGCACGGGGTTCTCTCCTAGGGGCGGCCGTACGGGAGCATGTCGCGCATCCGGCGCGAGTCCGCCTTGCTGACGGTGGTTTCCATGTCGAGGTGCCGCTTCCTCTTGGTGGTCTTGGACGTCAGGATGTGGCGCTTGAAGGCGCGGCTTCTCTTGACAACTCCGGTCGCCGACACGCGGAAACGCTTGGCGGCGGACTTCTTGGTCTTCATCTTCGGCATCGAGCGTCTCCTATGGACCGCGACGGGTCGGCGCGGCTTTTTCCGCCGGGCCGCCGGACGGCGCGGGGGCCGGCCCCTGCCCGGACCATTTCTTCGGCGCCAGGATCATGTCGAGGAACGGCCCCTCCTGGCGCGGCTCGGTCTCCACCACGCCGTACTCGGTGATCTCTCCCTTCAGCCGCCCCAGGATCCTGTAGCCGATGTCCCGGTGCATGTTCTCGCGGCCCCGGAAGATCACCGTCGCCTTCACCTTCTTCCCCTTGGACGGATGATCTTCTGCTTCTTCTTCGCCTCCTGGGCCTTCTTGTTGAGCTGGTAGCGGTACTTGCCGTAATCCAGGATGCGGCACACGGGCGGCACGGCGTCGGGTGAGACCTCCACCAGGTCCAGCCCGTTCTCTTGCGCTGCGCGCAGGGCCTGATCCGGGGGCATGATCCCGAGCTGCGCTCCGTCCTGTCCGATGACGCGAATCTCCCGGGCCCGGATCTTCTCGTTGACCCTTAGCTTTTTGTCGATGGCGTCCTACCTCCTGCCCCCGTCCACGAGGGGCGTCTCTGAGTCGGCCTCTCCGAAAATCTCACGGCCCGGGCACCCGCCCGGCGTTCATCTGCACCATCCTGTCGCGGATGGCCAGGAGGCCCATCGGCCCGAGGTCACCCTCCCTGCGGCTGCGCACCGACACGGTGCGCGCCTGGGCCTCGCGGTCTCCGGCGATCAGCATGAAGGGGACCTTCTTCAGCTGGGCGTCTCTGATCTTGGCCCCGATCTTCTCGCTGCGTTCGTCCAGGTCGCAGCGCAGCCCGGCCTGCCGGAGGATCCGCTGCACCTCGCGGGCGTAGTCCCGGGTGCGGTCGGTGATCGGCATCACCACGGCCTGCACCGGCGCGAGCCAGACGGGAAACGACCCGGCATAATGCTCGACCAGCCCGCCGACGAAGCGCTCGAGGGAGCCGTAGATGGCGCGGTGCACCATCACCACCGGGGTCTGCGATCCGTCGGGGGCGATGTACTGGATGCCGAGCCGCTGCGGCAGGTTGAAGTCGAACTGCACCGTCGGCCCCTGCCAGGGCCGGCCGATGGCGTCGAACATCCGCACGTCGATCTTCGGCCCGTAGAAGACCGCCTCCCCCTCGCGCCGGGTGTAGGACAGGCCGCGCGACTGGAGCGCCTGCACCAGGGCGTCCTCCGCCATCTTCCATCCGTCCGCGTTGCCGGCGTACCTCTCCGGGTGCGTCGCGTCGCGGACCGAGAGATCGACCTCGTAGCGATCGTAGCCGAAGGTCTTGAGAAACGTGATGACCAGATCGAGCACTCCTTTGATCTCGTCGAGGATCTGTTCCCGGGTGCAGTAGATGTGAGCGTCGTCCTGGGTGAAGCCGCGCACCCGCATCATGCCGTGCAGGACGCCGGATCGCTCGTAGCGGTAGACGGTTCCCAGCTCGGCGTAGCGGATCGGCAGCTCGCGGTAGGACCGGAGCCGCGACTTGTAGATCAGGGAGTGCCCCGGGCAGTTCATCGGCTTGATGACGTAGCCCGACTCCTCGATCTCGAACGTGTACATGTTCTCCCGGTAGTACTCGAAGTGGCCGGACATCCGCCACAGCTCGTCGCGCGCGATGTGCGGCGTCGTGACCATCTGGTAGCCGCGGCGGCGGTGCTCCTCCTTCCAGAAATCCTCCATCACCTGCCGGACGATCGTGCCGTTCGGATGCCAGAAGATCAGGCCCGGACCGGCGGTCTCCTCGACGCTGAACAGGTCGAGGGCGGGCCCCAGCTTGCGGTGGTCGCGCTTCTTCGCCTCCTCCAGGAGCCTCAGGTGCTCCTGGAGCCGGGCGTCGGTCGGGAAGGCGGTGCCGTAGATCCGCTGCAGCTGCTGGTTCTCCTCGGATCCCTTCCAATAGGCGCCGGCCAGAGACAGGAGCTTGAAGGCGCCGATCCTCCCGGTCGAGGGGAGGTGCGGGCCGGTGCAGAAATCCATGAATTCGCCCTGCCGGTAACAGGAGACAACCGGGCCCCCTTTTTCGGAGACCAGCTCGACCTTCAGGTTGTCGCCGAGCCGCCGGAAATAGGCCAGCGCCTCCTCCTTCGGCTGCTCGATGCGCCTGATGGGAAGGTCCCTCTCCTTGATCGCGCGCATGCGGGCCTCGATCCGCTCAAGGTCCTCCGGGGTGAACGGCTCGCGGCGCTCGAAATCGTAGAAGAACCCCTCCTCGGTGGCCGGGCCGATGCCGATCTTCACCTCCGGGAACAGGTCCTTGACCGCGTTGGCCAGAAGGTGCGACGTGGTGTGCCGGTATATCTCCAGGGCGCGGGGGGATTCCGGCGTGATGAACTCGATCCGTCCGCCGCCCTCGAGCGGCCAGTAGATGTCCTTCTCGACGCCGTCCAGAAGCGCCGCGATGGCGCGCCGGGCCAGGGCAGGATCGGCCGCCTCGGCGATGGCGGAGAGGGGCGTGCCGCGCGGGAAGGCGCGGACCGAACCGTCCGGCATGACGACTTCCACTGTCTCCACGCTGCTCTGTCCTTTCAATTTCGGCGCCCCGACCGTCACCTGGGTCCGTCCGGGCAGGGGGCATCGTGGTGGGAGGCGGGAGTGGTAGGCGCGAGCGGATTTGAACCGCTGACTTCTACCGTGTCAAGGTAGCGCTCTCCCCCTGAGCTACGCGCCTTCACCTGAAAGCCCATGCCGGCGCCGCATAGGGCGCTTCGTGGGTTGCCATGAGAAGGCGAGAGTATACGGGGCAGTCCGCGCTATTGTCAACTGAACAGACTACTTCCGGTTGCCCCGAAGGGGCGGGCCGGCGTATCATCCGCCGTCCCCCTGGAGAGATGGCGGATGCTGATCGTCATGGAATCGGCGGCGACGGAGGAACAGATCCGCGGGGTCATCGACCGGATCCAGGCCCTCGGGCTGCGGGCCCATCCGATCCCCGGGGCCGAGCGGACCGCCATCGGGATCACCGGCAATCACGGGCCCCTCGACCCCGCCGAGTTCGAAATCCTTTCCGGCGTGCAGCAGGCGATCCGGGTCACCAAGCCCTACAAGCTGGTGAGCCGGGAGGTGAAGGCCTCCGGCAGCGTCATCCAGGTCGGCGGCCGGCCGGTGGGGGGCCCGCGCCTGACGATCATCGCCGGGCCCTGCGCGGTGGAGACCGAGGACCGGACGCTGGCGATTGCCCGCCAGGTGGCTGCGGCGGGGGCGGACCTGTTCCGCGCCGGCGCCTTCAAGCCGCGAACCTCCCCCTACTCGTTCCAGGGGCTCGGGCTCGAAGGGCTCAGGATCCTGGCGCGCGTCCGGCGGGAGACAGGCCTGCCGATCGTCACCGAGGCGGTGGACGAGGAGTCGATGGCGATGGTGGAGGATCACGCCGACGCCGTGCAGATCGGGGCGCGCAACATGCAGAATTTTTCTCTTCTGAAGCGCGCCGGCAAATCGAAGCTGCCAGTGTTCCTGAAGCGCGGCCTGTCGGCCACACTCGACGAGTTCCTGATGGCGGCGGAGTACATCGTCTCGGAGGGCAATTACCAGGTGTTCCTGTGCGAGCGCGGCGTGCGCACCTTCGCCGACCATTCCCGCAACACGCTGGATCTCGCCATCGTCCCGTCCGTGAAGCACCTCAGTCACCTGCCCATCCTGGTCGATCCGAGCCACGGGACCGGCCGGCGCGACAAGGTGATCCCCCTGGCACGGGCAGCGATCGCGGTGGGGGCGGACGGAGTCATGGTGGAGGTCCACGACGACCCCTCCAGGGCCCTGTCGGACGGGCCGCAGGCCATCCTCCCCGATCAATTCGCCGCGCTCGTCGGCGACATCCGGGCGATGGCCGGACTCGTCGGCCGTCTCCACGATTGACTGTTACAGGATCGCAATTCCCCTTACTGTTTTTGCCGATGCCGCCCGCGGTCCGGCGCCGGGACTTCCGACGCCGGCCCTCCGGCCGTGCGCGAACTGGCGGGACACGCTGCACTTAGACGAATCCCGGTTTGTGGACACGTTCTGGTACGTCCCTTGCTCATTCTCCCGAGGTTGCACCGTTCGACCGGACGGACCACCTTAGATCTGCGATTGCGGTCCTGCCGGTGACGCCGGAGGGAAGAGGGAGATGATCAACCAGGACGAGGTCTTCGTGATCACGGAGGACGACATCCTCAAGCCTTCCGAAAAGGGCAAGGGGAAAGGGGGAGGGCCGCGCGCCGTGGCCAAGGCGGCGAAAGCGGCCGAGCGGTCGGAGGCCGTCGAGGTGACCGTGGCCGATCGCCCGGCCGCGGCCCGGGGCCGGTTGTCTAAGAGCCCCGCGGCGGCATCAACGCTGTCGCTGTTCGTCTGGGGACTGGGGCAGTTCTACAACGGCGACGGCAGGCTGGCGGCGCTTTTCCTGCTTTGCGAGCTCATGATCCTGTCGTTCCACTACCTGCTCTACATGACGTGGGACCGGATCAGGACGTTCGCCCACCTGTTCTTCGTGAGCGAGTGGGAGCTGATGCTCTATGCCTCGTCGATCGACTTCTGCGTGATCTTCTTCCTGATCTACAACGTGGCCCAGGCCTACCGGGGGGCGGAGGCGCGCGGCGGACGGTTCGAGGGTCTCCACCGTCCGCTGGTCTCGGGGCTGGCGTCCCTCTGCGTGCCCGGATGGGGACAGCTGCTCAACGGGCAGCTCGGGAAGGCGGTTTTCTTCCTGTTCTCCTTCTTCCTCCAGGCGTACCTGGTGGTCCTGTTCCGGCTCTCGCCCTTCTTCCGCATCCTGGCCGACATCGAGCCGCAGCAGTTCCTGGTCAACCGGGCGATCAAGGCGGGGATGGCGATCCTGTTTGTGACGGCGCTGTCCTGGCTGATCAGCACGTACGACGCTTTCCTGGTGGCGCGCTACACCCGCCGCCTGCGCGCCTGACCGGGACCGCGACCCCGTCCTGTCCACGCCACGAAAAAGGAGCCTGCCGGAGCAGGCCCCTCAATCACGCGGGAGCGGTCGTACAGCCGGGAATCAGTAGCTGCCGTGGCGCTGGAAATAACTCTCCTCGGAATACGCCCCCTGCTCCTTTGACGGGGTCCGGATCGTCCGCAGGTCCTCGTATGGGTCCTTCACCTCGCCTTCGAGAGACCTGTGGCCCAGCGAACCGACCTGCAACCCGGAAGGCTGGCCCGCGTTCGACGAGGGAGTATTGCCGTAGCCGTGACCCCGCCCGCTCGCTGCCAGCGCCGCCGCGCCGGTCGAGGCGCCCGTCACCCGGGAGGCCGCTGCCTCCTTCGCGAAACAGACGCGGCAGGGCTGATATCCCGCCGCCATGGCCGCGTCCAATCCCTTCTCGAAACCACGCCCGCGAATGTCCGAGGCGCCGGGCAGGTGGAAAACGGTTCCCGGGCGCGAGACCACGACCTTCTCTTCATCGGCGCCGACCATCGTGCCGGGAAGCACGGCCGCGACGGCGACCGCGGCCAGAACAACGAGCACTGCACGCGCTACAGTATTCACGCGCCACCCCCTTCTCATGGAACTCGCACCTGGCCGCTTAATATCACCAAACGCATGAGCCGTCAAGCCCCTGGCGATCTGAGATATCCCCGGTATCGAGTGGCCGGCCAGACCGGGCTGCCGCGGCGTGGCTCATGGCTCGAAATCGCCACGCCACGGCCGCCCGGTCTGGCCCCCCACGCACATCCGGAGGATCCCTCCGCACACCGGTCCGAGAGTCAGGAGAGGCCGCTGACGCGTCCCTGGTCGTCCAGGTCGATCTGCTCGGCGACGGGGACCGTCGGCAGGCCCGGCATGGTCAGGATGCTGCCGATCAGAGGATAGACGTATCCGGCGCCGGCCGAGGCGCGGACGTCCGTGACCGGGAGCACGAAACCCTCGGGCCTTCCCTTGAGCGTCGGGTCGTGGGACAGGGAGAGGGGGGTCTTGGCCATGCAGATGGGGACGTGTCCCAGGCCCTGCCGCCTGCAGAACTCGATCCGGTCCCTGGCCTTCTCGGTGTAGGTGACGCCCGCGGCGCCGTAGATCTTCCGGGCGATCGTCTCGATCTTCTCCTCGATCGACAGTCCGGGGATATAGAGGGGGCGGAACTGCGCCCCCGAGTCGGCGGCCCGGATGACGGCCTGGGCCAGCTCGAGGCCCCCCTCGCCGCCGTGCGCCCATACGGTCGCAGGCACGGCTGCGAACGCCCCGGCGGCGCGCGCCCGTCCCACCACCTCCTCGATCTCGGCCGGTGTGTCGCTGTCGAAGCGGTTCACGGCGACGACGGCGGGGAGCCCGAAGGTGCGCACGTTCTCGATGTGCTTGCGGAGGTTCTCGCAGCCGCGGCCGACCGCGGCGACGTCCGGCTTGTTCAGGGCTGACGTGTCCCGGCCGGCGATCGCCACGCCGCCGTGCAGCTTGAGGGCGCGCACCGAGCAGACGATGACCGCGGCCGACGGCACGAGGCCGGCCGCCGGGCACTTGATGTCGAACAGCTTCTCGGCCCCCATCTCGGAGCCGAAGCCGCTCTCGGTGACCACGTAATCGGCGAGCTTCAGCGCCAGGAGATCGGCCAGGACGGAATTGTTGCCGTGGGCCACGTTGGCGAAGGGTCCGCAGTGGATCAGGGCCGCCCCTCCCTCGAGGTTCTGCACCAGGTTCGGCTTGATCGCGTCCCTCAGGATGGCCGCCATCGGCCCCTGGGCCTTGAGCGCCGAGGCAACCACGCCGCGGCCGTCGCGGTCGACGCCGATCAGGATGCGCGCCAGGCGTTCCTTGAGGTCGCGCGGGTCCTTCGCGAGGGAAAGGATCGCCATCACCTCGGAGGCGGCGGTGATGTCGTAGCCGCTCTCGCGCTCCACGCCGTTGGCGCCGCCGCCGAGCCCGACGCGGATGCGGCGCAGGGCCCGATCGTTCAGGTCGAGGCTGCGGCGCCACAGGATGGCTTCCGGGGCCAGGGCGAGCCGGTTGCCGTGGTGCAGGTGGTTGTCGATCAGGGCGGACAGGAGGTTGTGCGCCGCCGCCACGGCGTGAAAGTCCCCGGTGAAGTGCAGGTTGATCTCCTCCATCGGCACCACCTGCGAGTAGCCGCCCCCGGTCGCGCCCCCCTTGATCCCGAACACCGGGCCCATCGATGGCTGGCGCAGCGTGCTGAGGGCGCGCCGACCGAGGCGCCTCAGGGCCTGCGCCAGGCCGATGGTGACCACGGTCTTTCCCTCGCCGAGGGGAGTCGGGTTGATGCCGGTGACGCAGATGTAGCGCCCGCCGGGCCTGTCCTTGAGGCGGTCCAGCGCGGACAGCGCGATCTTGGCCTTGTAGCGGCCGTACGTCTCCAGCTCGTCGGGCAGGATGCCGAGCGGCTCCGCGATGCTCTCGATGCGCTTGAGAGTGGCCCGGTGCGCGATCTCGAGGTCCGACGGCGGGCTCAAGGACCCCTCCGTGAGTTCTTCCCTTCGTCCAGCGCGCGTCGCAGGTCGTCGGTGTCGGCGCCTGCCGGATCGGCCGACTGGGCCTTGTCCATCTCGGCCTGGGCCCCGGCTGTGTCGCCGGCGGCCTGCAGGGCCTTCCCGAGCAGCAGGTGGCCGCGCGCCGTGTCGGCGATCGCCAGGGCGCGCCGGGCCCCGGCCATCGCCGCCTGGGGGTCCTTCCGCTTCAGGGCGACGAGGGCGGAGAGCAGGTGAAAATCGGATTCGTAGGGGAACGGATCCGAAGTCGCCTGGGCCAGGACCGCCGCCGCCTCCTCCCAGCGCTCCTCCCTGGCGAGCAGCGACCCGGCCTGGTAGGCCGCCTTCGGGTAGCCGGGGAACTGCTGCATCGCCCGGCGCAGGAGCTGCAGGCGCTTCTTCGAATCGCTCTCGGCCATGGCGCGGCAGTAGGTATCGAAGGCGAGCAGGGGAGCGTCCTCGGACTGCTTGCGCAGGAGCTCGGAGCGTCCCGCGGAGACCTGGAGGTTTTCGTCCCTGGCCAGCGCCAGGGCGAGGTCGCGGTGCACTTCGAGAAGGTCTTTCAGCCGTCCCGAGCGCGACAGCCACGGCCGCGCCTTTTCCTGCCGGATGTCGATGGCGCGCGCCGCGAGGGTGATCTCCCCGTTGTCGACGTTGAAGCGGCCGAGGATCAACCGGTCGATCCGCATTCCGCCCGGACGGGCCAGGGTCCTGCGTCCCAGCTCCAGGGCGCTGGCCAGCGCCAGGGGGGCGCCGGCGGGAATGCCGCTCCCCTCCAGAAGGACCGACCGTTCCTCGTCGTCCATGACCTTCTGGCCGAATCCCAGCAGGTATTCTCCCAGGGTGTGCGCCAGCCCGGAAGACAGCCAATCCAGGGAGCGGTCCTCCGCCGTGTTCTCGAACGGCATGATGATGTAAGCATGCGGCGTCGTGGCGGGCGGTTCGCCGGCGCAATGCGCCGGGCCGGCCGGGATCGCGAGGAGCAGGACGAGAGGGACCGCCCGGATCAAGCGCCGGTCCTCCGCGGGCGGTGCTCGATGGGGGTCGCCTCGTCGGCGGTCTCGGACTTGCCGAAGAACATCTTGCCGGCCGTCGTCTGCAGGACCGAGGTGACGGTGATCTCGATGTTCCGGCCGATGTGGCGCTTGGCGTTGTCCACGACGACCATGGTGCCGTCGTCCAGGTAGCCGACCCCCTGGTTGGGTTCCTTCCCCTCCTTGAGGATGAACACCTTCATCGCCTCGCCGGGGAGGACGACCGGCTTCAGGGAATTGGCGAGCGAGTTGATGTTGAGCACCTGGACGCCGCGCAGCTCGGCGACCTTGTTCAGGTTGAAATCGTTGGTGATGATCTTGCCTGCGAGCTGCTTGGCCAGCTCGATCAGCTTCATGTCGACGTCCTTGATGTCGGGGAAGTCGGCCTCGGAGATGAGGACCTTCACGTCGGGGCCCTTCTTGATCCGCTGCAGGATGTCGAGCCCCTTGCGCCCGCGGTTGCGCTTGAGCGAGTCCTGGGAGTCGGCAATGTACTGCAGCTCCCTGAGGACGAACTGCGGCGCCACCAGCGTCCCGTCCAGGAAGCCGGTCTCGCAGACGTCGGCGATCCGGCCGTCGATGATGACGCTGGTGTCGAGGATCTTGTAGTTCTGCTTCTGGCCGCCCTCGGCCCAGGCGGCGCGCAGGCTGGCCGGGGTGAAGCGTTCGCCGCGCGCGGCCCCGATGGCCATGCCGGTGTACCCGAAAACCAGGAACACGAAGCCTTTGATCGCCAGGGGCGAGGCGGGAGCGAACAGGTCGAGAGGCAGGAGCACCACGACGAGTCCCGCGGCCGCTCCGCCGACGAGGAGGCCGGCCAGGCCGCCGAGAAGGGAGTTCATCTCGAGGCTGCGCAGAAGGTATTCGAGGGCGATGATCAGGGCCGCCACGCCGGTCCCGATGAAGAGACCGGTCAGGTCGAGGGGGGTCAGCGTGATCGGCCGGATCTGCTCGCCGAAGAGGACGGAAAGGAGGACCAGGATGGCCCTGAGAACGAGTGTGCCCACAGCATTCACCTCGACGCGGCCGGGGAAGAGGCCGTGCAACGGATTGCGTTAGGGAATGAGGACGCAAACGTATGACTGCACGCGCACATGATAGCGTTTTGCGGCGGCAGAAACTAGGAGTGTGTCCGAGTAATGGCATGGGTCGCGTTCGTGGCGCCGCGGGGTCGGCCGCTAGGCGCCGCGACGACCGCCATGTGAGTCATCGCGGAGG
>JACOUZ010000100.1 GCA_016177515.1 Acidobacteriota bacterium | reverse complement strand
GCTCGAGGCGGGTCTGATTGAGCCCGAGGCCGTTCCCGAAGATGACGTCGACGTTGACGACGGTCGTCTGGTTGCCGGAATTCAGGACGACGGCGTACACCTTGCTGCCGTCCTTGGACACCGCCAGGGCGCGCGTGTCGCTGCCGAACAGATCGATCCGGGCCGGCGGCGCCGAGAGATCGGACAGGTTGAATGCCCTGACCGCGTCCTCCTGGGACACGGCCACGAAGGCGCGGCCGGCGGCGAACACCACGTCGGTCGGCTCGTCCCCCACGGGCAGGGTCCGCACCACCGTCCCCAGATTCAAATCGACGATGCTCACCGTGTCGGAGAGGTGATTGACCACCCAGGCCTCCGAGTCGGTGCGGGCCGCGACCGTGACCGGCTCGAGGCCGACCGGGATCTGGGCCAGCGGCGCCAGGCCGCCTCCCGGCAGGACCGTGAACACCTCCAGCAGGGCGCCGGGAGTGTTGACCGCCAGGAGCTTTCCCCCCGACGGAGTCAGGGTTATTGGATGAACCTGCGACGACTCGAAGTTGACGTACTGCGCCAGCGCCGGCCCCCGGAGGGCCAGGCCAAGAAGCAGAATCCCCGCCCGCATGACTTTCAGTCGCATGCGGATGCCCCCCCGGTTGTCTTGCCGTACGCCTGCCCGGCGCCTAAATTGTTGCACGGTCGAAGAATGCGCGTGAACTGGCTTCCCCTCGGGGCGCCCGGGAAGACGCTCCTCGGAGCGTTTCCCGGGCCCGATCATAATAAGATCGCCGGCCGGAAATTACGCCGGATCCGTCGATTCAGCAAGGAGTTGTTTCCGAGATGCCCATCCCGAAGGGGTCCCCCTTCCTGATTCTGCTCGCGATCCTGGTGTCGCCCATGGCGGGGCCGATGCTCGCCCGGGGGGTCTCCGCCGCTCCGGACGATTCCGCCCCTGCCTACCCCACCATCACCACGATTCGGATCGAGCGGACCGACGTGTTCGACCTGGAGAACCCGGACGAACGACACGCCCCCTATGTCCTCGCCAACAAGCTGCACATCGAGACGCGCGAGCACGTGATCCGGCGGGAGCTTCTGTTCCGGGAGGGGGACCCGGCCGACCCGGACGTCCTCTACGAGTCGGAGCGCAACCTGAGGCGCCTGAACTTCCTGCACGACAACTCGCGCATCCTGACGGTGGCGCGGGACGACGGCAGGGTGGACGTCGTGGTGCGCACGCGGGACATCTGGACGACCCGGCCGAGCGTCTCGGTCAGCCGCGCGGGGAACGAGACGACGGGACGATTCTCGTTCATCGAGGACAATCTGGCCGGGTTCGGGAAGAGGCTGGGCGCGTCCTACAAGAGGGACCTGGACCGCGATTCGGGGGGGCTCGAGTATTCCGATCCGCGGCTCTTCGGGACGCGCTGGACGCTGGGCGCCTCCTACTTCGACCGGTCGGACGGCCTCCTGTACAAGGCCGACGCCGGTTGGCCGTTCTATTCCGTGTGGACGCCGCAGGCGGGCGGGGGCGGGGGATCCCACTTCTCGCAGGTCACGACGCTGCAGATCGACGGCGAGGACGCGCCGGGCTTCCGGCAGCGCCACTCCGATGTGACGCTGCACTACGGATGGGCCCCGCGACGGGGGTACGAGAAGGTCCGCCGCCTCGTCTATCGCTTCCGGCTCATGGACGACGAGTTCGACCCGGAACCCGGAGAGGCGCCGCTCGTCCCGCTGCCGCCGGTCGGAGGGGCGGGCTACGCCGCCCTGCCCGAGGACCGCCGGTTCCGCATCCTGGAGGCCGAGTACCAGTGCGGCGACGTGCGCTTCCAGAGAGCCAGCCACCTCGACCGGTTCGACCGGTTCCAGGACGTCAACCTGGGAAACGACTGGTCGGTCTCCCTCGGCCTCTCACCGGTCGTCCTGGGCGACTCTCACAACCACCTGTTCTTCGGCGGCCGGTTCAGTCGCTGGCTGCACATGTCTCCGAACACCTACTCGCGACTGGAGGCCGGGGCCTCGGGCCGGCTGTCCGCGGGGATCGGACGGAGCGTCATCACGGAAATCGATCTCAGGCACTACTTCCTCGGCCTGCCCCGCCAGACGCTGGTCTTCCACGCCGCACAGGCCTGGGGGCACAACCTGGACGGCGATCGGCAGTTCCTCCTGGGGGGCGAGTCCGGCCTGCGCGGCTACGACAACCGCCGCTTCGACGGCAACAAGCGCCTCCTGCTCAACGTCGAGGACCGGGTCTACATCGTCTACGACTGGCTGCACCTGGTGTCGATCGCCTTCGCCGGCTTCGCGGACGCCGGCTTCGCCTGGCGCGCCGGCGAGGGGCAGGACCTGGGCGACGTCGTGGGGAATATCGGCGCCGGCTTCCGCTTCGACGTGACCAGAAGCAGCGGCGGCACCGTCATGCGCCTGGACTACGCCTACCCCGTCAGCCGCCTTGGCCGGGAGGAGAACCCGCGCGGCGTCCTGTCGTTCACCGCGGGCCAGGCGTTCTGAGGGGCGGTCCGGGTTGATGCGGATGTCCTGGCCCCGCTGGAGCAGTCAGATGCTCGCCGCCGCGGCCGAGCGCGCGGCCCGGCTGCGGCTCCTCGACACGATCCGCCGGACGAGACGGGCCTTCCAGGCCGCTTCGTGGAGGTCGTAGTACCGGGCCAGCGCTTCGTAGCGCTGCACGTCGCGCCCGCCGTCGGAAAGCTGCCGGAGGCTGGCCCCGCCCTGGTGCCTGACCGACAGGTCGTAGCGCACGTGCACCTCGAGGCCCGCGTCCCGCACCCGCCGCGACAGGTCCACGTCGTTGAAGAACAGCGGGAAGCGCTCGTCGAACAATCCGCCGATCCGCTCGACGGTCGCGCGGCGGATGGCCAGGCAGGCGGCGGCCGCCTGGTCGACCACCGCGAGACCCCGGCGCCGCGGGGCGGGGAGCCTGTAGCGCCGCCCGTTCAGGCCCAGGAAGAGCCAGCGGTCGAGGCGCCTGCCGAGGCGCGTCCAGATGAAGAACACGATCGGCAGCGTCGGGAAGGCCCGGTGCAGAGTCTGCGGCACGCCGTCCGCTCCGACCAGGTTGCACGACACGATCCCGGCCTCGGGATGGCCGCGCAGGTGGTCGATCATCCCCCGGAGCGCGGCGCCGTTCAGGACGACGTCCGGGTTGACGACCAGGAGGTCCGACCCGCGCGAGGCGGCATAGGCCTGGTTGTTGCCGCGCGCGAACTTGTCGTTCCGCGCGTTGGCGATGAGGCGCACGCGCGGCTCGGCGGCGAACTCGCGGCGTACCATCAGGGCGCTGTCGTCGCCGGAGGCGTTGTCCACGACGATGATCTCGAACGACAGCCCGGACGCCGCCTCGATCGCCGAGCGCAGGCAGTCGCGCAGCAGATCGCGCGTGTTCCAGTTG
>JACOUZ010000108.1 GCA_016177515.1 Acidobacteriota bacterium | reverse complement strand
GGGCGGCGCGGCGGCCGGGGCCGGGGGGGCCGGCAGAACGAACAGGAGACCCAGGGGGAGGAACCGGACGTTCCGCATGGAAGCTCCTCTTCGACTTCTCGGACGGGGCGCCCGGAAGCGGACGCGGCGGGAGTATAGCGGCGGCGCGCCGCGCCGGCAATACCGCTTCCGTCCGGCCACGGCGGGGGGGCCGGGCGGGCGCGGGATCAGCCGCCCGCGGGCCGTCTGGGCGTGGGTGCGCCGTGCTCGCCGGGGTAGATCACACGTTCGAGGAAGAGGCCGGACGAGGGGGCCGTCCACTGCGCGGGATCGTCGGCGGTCTGGGACAGGAAGCGCTCGATCGCTTCCGGCGGCAGGTTTCCCAGGCCGATCTGCACGAGCACCCCGACGACCCGGCGCACCATGCGCGGCAGAAAATGGTCGGCCTCGATCGTGAATGAGGCCAGGAAATCGCCGCGGCGGATGGAGGCGGTGAACACGCGCACCCGCGGCTCGGCGATCTCGGCGCTGCGATCCGCAAACGAGGAGAAGTCGTGCCGGCCGGCCAGTGCCCGGGACGCCTGCTCCATCGCCGCGAACGCGAGGGGCTGGCGCACCCACCAGATGAGGCGCTTGAAAAATGCCGAACGGCGCAGGGCGATCTGGTAACGGTAGCGCCGCGCCAGGGCATCGTGGCGGGAGTGGAAGCCGGGCGGCACGTCGCGCGCTTCCAGGATGTTGATGTCGGCCGGCAGGACCTGGTTCAGCGCGGCGACGATCTCCGCCGGCGGCAGAGCCGATCGACAGTAAAAATTCGCCACCTGCCCCTCGGCGTGCACCCCCTGATCGGTGCGGCCGGCCCCGAACAGCCGGGGGGTCTCGCGCAGGGTGGCGCGGATGGCCGCGAGAATCTCCCCTGCCACGGTGCGCTGGCTTTCCTGGACCTGCCAGCCGGCGTAGCGCGTCCCTTCGTATTCGACCAGCAGCCGGATGTTGCGCGTCGGGCCGGAGGGCCCGTGTCGCAGACCGGAAGCGCCCGGATCGGATCGCGGGCGGCGTGCGCGTGCGGGCTCCGGTGACCGGGGCCGCGGCGATCCGTGCTGCGGCCGGTCGCGCGGCGGCCGGCGTGGCGGGTGAGATGATGGCATAGGCGCAGACGGTCCGGAGGTCCGCGGCGTCGTTCAGCGTGGCACGATGGCCAGGACGCGCGCCGGGGCCCCCGAGCCACGGCTGATCTTCATGGGCGCGACAACGACGCCGAAGCCGCGCACAGGCAGGAGGTTGAGGTTGTCGAGGTTTTCGACCTGGTAGCGTCCGCCCTGGAGCACGGCCTTGTGCGCGTCGAAGGTCGCCGACTTGCCGGGGTCGACGCTGGCCGTGTCGATGCCGATGCCATTGACGTCCCGCTCCTTCACCAGGTGGCGTACCGCCTCGGCAGAGAAGCCGGGGAAATGCAGGGCACCGCTCTCGTCCCGGTTCAGGTAGCGATCGGGGTTCTCCCAGCGCTGGTGCCAGCCGGTGTTGAGAATGACCAGGGTCCGCGCCGCGATGCGGCCGTTGGCCTTTTCCCAGTCCTGCAGGTCGACGAGGGTCAGGACGTAATCCGGATTGGCGGCCGCCTTCGACTGCACGTCGATCAGGATCCCCTGGCTGACCAGGCGCGTCGGAGGGAGCTCATCGACGGCCGGCAGCCCCTTGCCGAAGTGGGCCGGGGCGTCGAGGTGCGTGCCGGTGTGCTCCCCGGACACGAACGAGTTCATGTAATAGCCGTCGGCGAGCTGTGTGAGCGGCTCGAGGGTGAATGGAATGCCGCCCGGGAAGAGGGGAATCCCCTCCTTGAGATCGTGAGTCAGGTCGACCACCTCGGCGCGGCCGTTGGCGACGTCGTCGAGGCTCAGGGAGAACATCCTGGCGGCCCGGGCCGGCCCCGCCGCGAAGGCCGCCAGGAGGGCCGCGACGGCGGCCGGAAGGACAAGGGCCGGGGTCGGGCGGAGCGCCCGGCCGGGCCGGCTCATCGCTCGGCTCTCCCCGCCTGGAAGCGCTCTTCGGCCTGCACGGGCGGCGAAGAGATCGCCTCGTCGGCCGGGCTCGCCTGGGCGACGCTGGCGAACTGCTGGATCTTTTCCCCCAGCCTGCCGGCGCGATCGCCCGCGTCGGAGAAGGCGTTCTGGGCGTTCTTGAGGTGCTTCAGGCCGAGCTCGAAGGCGTCCCTGAAGATGCCGAAGTCGCCGCCGAGCTGCTGCAGGCCCTTGAGGATCTCCCGGGCGCGCTGTTCAATCCTGAGCCCCATCAGACCGTAGGCGATCGCCTGCAGGTAGGCGTAGATGCTGTTCGGCGATACCGGGAGGACCCGGCGCTTCTGGGCGTAAGCGTTGACGTCGTCGTCCTCCGGCGCGCCTTCGTCGCGCGCGATCAGCTCGTAGAACACGTTCTCCGCCGGGATGTACATCAGGGCGAAGTCGAGCGTCCCCTCGGACGGCCGGATGTACTTGCCGGCGATGTCGTCGATGTGCCTGCGCACGTCGCGCCCGAAGACGCGCCGCGCCCGCTCGCGCTGGTCGGCGGGAGCCTCGAGGATCTGCCGGAAGCCGGCCAGAGGGAATTTCGAGTCGATCGGCACCATCCCGCCGGGCAGCCGCAGGACGGCGTCCACCGTCAGCCCGTCCTTGAAGGCATGCTGAAGGGTGAAGTGCTCGGCGGGAAAGACCTGCTGCAGGAGCGCCCCCAGCGACATCTCGCCGAGGCCGCCGCGGATCTTGGGCGCCTGGAAGATCTGCTGCAAGCCGCGGATGTCCTGGCCGAGCGACAGGATCTCCTGGCTGCTCTGCCGCAGCTCCCCCAGGCGCACGCTGACGTCGGCGATCAGCTTGCCGGTGTCGGCGCTGGCCTTCTGGAGGGCCTGGGCGTTTTCCGACAGGCGGGCCGCCATCTGGCCGGTCAGCTGGCTCAGGGACGCTCCGACCTCCCTGGGGATTTGCGAGCCGATCTGGGCGATCTGCTCCGCCAGGCGCGACACCTGCTGCTGCAAAAGGCCCAGCGTCGGATCGGGTGGGGCGGCTGTCGGGACCTTGCGGCGCAGAAGCGCGAGGCCGAGGACGATCACCGCCGCGGCAAAGACCACCACAAGGGCCCACACCGCTGGGTTCTCGATCGCCATGGACCCCGGAACCGGCCGGGAGGGAAGCAAGCGCCGTCGGGACGCCCGGGGCGTCCGGACTGGCCGGCTAGTCTATCGGCGCCCCGACGGGGTGTCAACTCACGGAGGCTATGAGCTATCCCCGGTATCCGGTGGCGGGCCGCAGCGCGGTGCGGCTCATGTTCGCCCGCGAGGGATCTTGGGTAGCCCTCTCGCCAGCATGGCGCGGCTCAAAATCGCCGCACCGCGCTGCGGCCCTCCACCTGCCGCTGGGTAACCCTCGGAGCCGTGCACGGAGGGATCGCCAGCGGCGCGTCGCAGGCCAGACCGGGCCGCCGCGGCGTGCCGATTTCGAGCCGCGCCATGCGCGACAGATGGACGACGAGGCGCCTGCGCGTGCGAGCATGAGGCACGATGC
>JACOUZ010000107.1 GCA_016177515.1 Acidobacteriota bacterium | reverse complement strand
GTCCCGGACTTCCCCGAGACATCGGCGATCGTCAATGTGATCGTCCGCTGCTGGGAGGAGGCGGTAGCAGGAAACCCGGTCCCGATCAGCCCGCGCTCACCGAAGCTGTGGCTGGGGAGGAAGTTGGGATTGGTTGTCGCGTCGGGTCCGCCGGTGCCGTTCAGGCTGTTGGTTCCCGTCAGGGCCTTGACGTTCACTGCCCGCACCAAGTCGGCAAGCCCCGCACCCGTTTCGTGAATGAGGTTGTTGTCGTCGGTGTCCGGGATGGAAGTCCCATCTCCGTTGCGGAGGTTTGTCGAGCCGTTCATCAGCGCGGCGCGCACCTGACTGGGCGTGAAGTTCGGCCGGGCAAGGGCGTCGCGCACCAGGGCCGCGGAACCGCTCAGATGCGGACCGGAGAAGCTGGTGCCGTCGGCGCTGTTGTAGTGGTCGGGGTCCCCCAGGATGACCGGGATGCCGGTGGGTGAGGCGCCCATCAGGATCTGGGTGCCCGGGGCGGTGATGTCGGGCTTCACCACCCTGAAGTCGTTGTTGGGGCCTCGCGAGCTGAAGCCCGCGGTGTCCGGGACGAACAGACTGGGATCGGCCGGGTTCAGACGGATCGGGAAGTTGGAAATCGCGCCCAACATACCGGATTCAAATCCTAGGGTGTCCCGGAGGAACAGCCCATCGGTACCCGAGATGCTGAAGACAGGGATGCTCGAAGGCGCCAGGACGACGCCGATCTGTCCGGGAGTGTTGTTGAAGACGACCAGCCCGATTCCGCCTTTGGCCGCGCACTGAGCGGCCTTGTTGGCGAAGAGACCTGACCCGGAGACACCAGCGTCGACTGTGCTGCCGCGCCTCGCGAGGCAGATCCTGCCGTTCACTTCAACCGGCACCTGTGCTGGCGTGTCGCCCAGATCCACGTTGACGTAGTACTGGGCCAGGGGCTGCGTGAAGCCCAGCTCCGAGTTCGAATCCGGGGCGAAAAAGGCGAGAAAACTCGTCCCGGTTCCCGGGAGTGCTCCGGGATTAGGTGCGGGACCTGGCGTGTTGCGAACGACAGTGTTGGCCTGCAACACGTCCACGCTGTTCGGCGCAACCCCCGGGTCGAGCGTCGCCGCGGTGGCGACCACGAGCCGGTGGGCTGCGGGAGAACCGACGGTGTTCTCCTCCGGGCCGCTGTTCCCGGCGGAGGCCTCGGGGAAGACCCCGGCGAACTGTAGGTTGCCCGCAGCGGTGCCGATCGCCTCGTTGGGGTCGCCCGCTTCGTCTCCAAAGGACATGTTGACCACCGTGGCCACCGGTTTGGGGAAGCCCACCACGTCCGCGGTCTTCACCGAGTCCTCCAGGGCCAAGAGGATCTGCTGGTCGGTGCAGACCAGGCTGGGGCAAACCTTATAGTCCATGAGCAACGCCCCCGGCGCCACCCCCTCGACGACCACGCTTCCGTCCGTCAGCGTGGTGCGCGCCTTCAGTCCAGCCGCCGTGGAAGCAACCATCGTGCCGTGGCCCGTGTCGTCACCGGCCACGGGATTCAAACCGAAGAGGGCCCGGTACACCACCTTGGTGTGGTGGGTCCCAGGGATGAAGGGCGTGCCCTGCGAGCGGACCGGCCGGGTGTCGGGGTTGGTGATGAAGTTGCGATTCTCAAAGTTGGCGTCGCTTACCCGGTCATCGAACATCGGATGCCCGCCCCCTGCCCCGACGGCCGAGCCGGCGTGGATCCCGGTGTCGAGCACGGCGACGACCTGACCGGTCGAGGAACCGTTTGGATTGATACTGCCAGTTCCGCGCAATCCCATCGTGCGCGCGCTGTTCGGACCATTGGCCCGAATGTATGGGACGCTGTGGTCCAGGACGATCTGCTTGCCGACGTCCACGCTGATATGCTTGACGGTGGTCATGCGGCGAATCTTCCCTACGTTCCAGCCTCCCACCTCCAGGCGAACGGCGTTTATCAGCTCCGTGTAACGATCGGCCACGCTCAATCCGCCGGTTGGCAGGGCCAGGGTGGTGCTGGTGAGCGTATAAGGGATGCCTGCTGCGACAAGCTCCTGAAGGAACTGGTCCTGCGCCAGGTGTATTCCCGCCCGGTGCTGGTTCTCGTCAAAGCTTTTTCCCTGCTGCGCGGCCTGATAGCGCGCGACCACCGTTGGCTCCGGGGACTTCAATTCCACGAAGATCGGCGTCGCCGTCTGCGCATAGAGCGGGGCTGCGATCAGGACCATCGCCGCCACGAGGATCACCGGCACAAACGCGCGGGCTAGGCGCCCTAAATCTCTAACTCGCTCCATGGCCACCTCCCAATGAGTTTTTAGTGCTCCCTTCGTTGACATCGACGACATCGACATCCAGGCTCCCAAGCAAAGCTTCCAAATCACTCGCCCTTGACCGCGGGGGCTGCACCTGGAAGGAGATCGATCCCACGCGCGAGCCGCGCGAACGGGTCGGTGAACCTGACGCGACCTTTCGATCTCTTCTCATGTCTTGTCCCCTTCAGGTAAAAGATTCTTGGCCGCACCTGCAGAGCTCCCGTGTGCGCCCGGAGAGTGGAGTCGGGGGGTTGAAAAAACCTTGAATTAATCGTGAACGGGGGCCGGGGGCCTATGTTAAGTTATAGAAACGATTGAGCGTATGGAATTATTGAATTTTTTTGATCGACGGTTGCACGCTTGTGGCCGCGTGCTCCAAGGCTCGGAGGAGCCGTCTTATGGACTCCAGACGATGCACAGCGATCCGGTGGTGCCGGCGCCGCGGGGGAGACCCCCACGCTCTCCGACGGTTCGACATCGAATGGCCCGGAGGCTGCGCGCGGCGCGCGACAGATAAGGTCTGCAGTCGGCGTGACGCTATCGGAGAACCGGCGATCGGGCGGATCGAGCAGGTGCTCCGGTTCCGGGGATTCCCGCTGCACGGCCTATCGAAATTGCCGCAGCAGCGGAGCCTGATCTGCACGGGGCACAACGGACTGAACCCCCGCACTCCAAAGTGCCGGTCTCGCGGAGCGCCCCTGACCCGGCGCGAAGCTCGCCACCCTGTCCCGCCGGGAGAGGAGAGACACAGCGCCCTCTCCCCGCGAGCCAGGAGAGGGCGCCCGACAAGACGCGATCGTCGCGAACGCGTTTCAGGGTGCGGCGAACTCGACCGAGTGGCCGCGGACGACGGCCCCGCTGAGGGTACTGAAGTTCAGCGACGCGAAGTTCACCGCGTTGAACATCAGTGTGCACGGCGAGAGATCGTTCGGACCGGCACTCGACAGGTTGCCTTCCACGCAATTCGCGTAGTGGTGATGCGCTCCCATCAGATGGCCCATCTCATGGGCCATCACCTCGGCCGTTGCATCGACGTTGGGGTTGAACCCGAGAGAATTCAGCGTTCCGGTCACACCGGTCTTCGGATCCTCGCTCGCGCGGATGTCGCTCACGACGAAGAACGAATGCTCGTCGAACCGGACCCCGCCGATGCAGTCGGCCTGCCCGACGACCGTCGCGCCGCCGGCGATCGATTGCATGGTCTTGCTCGTGAAGACGCCGACCAGGTCGATCCCGTGAGGAGGGTTCCCGCCGACCGTCGCTTTCGCGGCGGCGATGAGCTCACCCGAGAGGTTCGACGTGTAAGAGACGGTCTTCGTCCTGTTCAACACGAGGCCGATGCCGAGGGGCCGATAGGACTCGGCGGCACGGGCCATCACCTGCTCGGCCGCGGCCGCGTCAGTTCCGTCAAGCAGCAACATCACGGAAAGCTCGATGGTCCGTCCGTCGTCGAGAACGCCGGCGACGCTGATCGCCTCGGGAACGGCCTCGAGGCAATCGGCCTGCTCGGCGTCAAAGGCCTGTTCGCGCGTCCGCATGGCGAGGCCGTTATAGGTCGAGCCGACGGCGACGAGGAACGGCTGCACGCGGACCTCATAAAACGCTGCGCCGGTATGCTCTATCACGACCGCTTCGAAGCCGTCGGAATCGGCCTGGCTGGCGAGCAACACCCCCTGGTCGTCGAAGACGAACAGATCGTAGTCGTCATCCTTGAATCCCTCACCGGGCGCAATGGCGATGAGGATCCGTTTGATCGCGGTGCTGTCGATCGTCAGACGGAAGTGGTCGCACGACGGATCGAGGCTCGTGGGACACACGGCGGGATTGGACGCGAAAAAGGTGCCCGACCAGGTCACCTCGTCATTGGGCCCGCTGAGGGTGCCGCTGGCCGGCTCCGCTGCCTGGGCCGTCGTCGCGAACGGAAGAGCCAGCAGAAGAATCGAGGCAAGTACACGCGCAAGATTTCGAACGGTCATGCTGAGACATCGTGGACTCATGGCTTCAGACCTCCTTAGTGCGGGGCCGGTTCACGTCGTCCCCGCGCCGCGTGAAAGATGGGGCGCCACCCCGGAAGAACCCATGCTCCCTTCATTGACATCGACATCCAATCCGCCGACGAACCCTCCAACTCGCTCGCTCCGGACTACGGGGGGCGGCACCTGCAAGGGGATCGATCCAAACCACGGGTGGCGTTGCGATGTGTTGGGGCAGGGCCTGGTCCTGCGGGCCAGGTCTGAGCGCTCACGCTGAGTAAGGGTGCGCGGCTGCAAAGTGGACGTGGTGGGAAGACACGCGCCGCCATGGAATGGTCGGATCCAAACTTCAAAGCTGCCGAACATGAGGGCTCCCTGCACGGTGCCGCCCCCTAAGTCAAAGGCCCGAGACCGCCTGCCATGCAAGCGGCTGTCCTTCGCCCGACCTTTTGGGCTGGAAGGGTTGAAAAATCCTTGAACTCAGCATGAAGTGGGGGGACCATGAAACATCTATCTCGTTGAAATGGTGCGATTTGTAACTTTTTTCAAAATTTTCTTTCGGCTGGGTGCATGCATGGGACGGCGGCGGAGGTGTGCCCTCACCGGGGTGGGCGAGAACGGCTGCGATCGGGGGACCGCGGCCAGCCCCACACCTGATAGGTGCCAGAGGCCGAACCTCAGATAGGGTCGGAAGAGCAAATTGCCCAGGACGCGGCTTCCCGCATCCTCAAGGAATCAGCGCCGCCATCATCTCTCTTTTGCCGGACCGGCCTCGGCAGAAGATCAGCTTCAGCGGCAGGATGCAAGGCAGGTCAGAGGAAACGCTGAAGTCGCTTTGAGGCGGGGAGGAAGGAGAGAGACGGTCCTTTCGGAAGCCGGTCCCCGCGTTCAGGCGTGCGTTTCGAGAAGCCCTAGGAGTGTGTCCGAGTCATGGCATGGGTCGCGATGACTCGGACACACTCCTAGCGCAAGTCCAGAAGCCGCAGCAGGAACCGGGCAGAGCTGAGGCGGGGCATGGACCCCTTGGGGTCGAAGCTCACGCCACCGGCGGTCGGGATCGTGTCGATGAGGCCCTCCTCCAGGGCCACGGCGACGTACCCCCGGAGGTTCAGAGGGATCTTGTCCTCGTCAAGAAGCCCCAGCGCCTCGCCGGCCCGCGCCTGCGCTTCCGGCTCCATGCCTGCAGCCCGGACGGAGGAGACAGCGAAATCGAGCCGGCTGGCGTCCATCCCCGGTTGGAAGGCGCTGCTGTTCTTCGGATCGATGAGGACCTGGCGGGCCCTGGAGCCGGCGACCGTCTCGACGTAGGGATAGCTCGGATCGCTCGGAGGCGTGTCCGAGAAGGTGGGGGCCGGCGGGATCCTCTGTGGCCGCTCCGCGGCCAGGGCGAGGGCGCGGGCCAGCTCGCCGCGCTTGAGACCGCTCGCGGCCTCGAAGCGGTTACCGCGTCCCACGAGGACGCGCCGGCTGACGGCACGCGCCACGAGATCCTGGTCGGCGGTGGAGAGCGATGAGATGTCGCTGTAGCCGTTCGCGACCGCGATCGCCGTCTCCTGACGGATCTGGAACGGCTGGTCCGCGAGGCCGGTTTCGTTCTTGAAGAGGATCTCCATCGTCATGCTGGACGGAGTGTCCCCCAGGAGGTGAATCCCCTCGGCACGGCCGAAGAGGGAGGTGCCGTTGAGCGCTTCGGAGCGCGCCATCTCGACCCCCGTCGGATCGACGACGCTCACGTCGAGGTCGCTCAGACCGGGAAGCGTGCCCCAGGCGAGGGTCATCTGCCAGGAGATCGGCGCCCCCGAGAGGCTGATGGGCAGGCGCAGCGCGCTCAACGCGGGGAGGGTCGCACCGGTCACAACGGCCGGTTGGTGGTCAATCCGGAATGGGCGCTGGTCGAGCCAGCCGGCGATGTGGGACCCGAACGGACGCGCGGGCTCGACGGCCTGCGTCAGGGCGGCCCAGGCATCGAGGCCTCCCGCGCCGACCTCGGAGCGATCCCAGGCGAGCATCGGGATCGCCGTCGCCTGCAGGATCCGTTTGATCTCGGCGGGGCTCAGCGAGGGTCGGGCCTCCAGCAACAGCGCCACCACGCCCGCCACGTGAGGCGCCGCGTACGAGGTGCCGCTCGCGACAGAATAGGGGGAACCTCCGTTCAGGGCAGCCGGGCTCGCGCCGGTGATCGCCTCGCCCGGAGCGACGAGAGTCGGATGGTACAGCAGTTCCTCGAAGATCCCCCGCGACGAGAAGGGTGAGAGCCGGCCGTCCTTGCGGGTCGAACCGATCCCCACCACCCAGGGGGCCACCGCATAGGGGTTCAGCGTGTCGGGAGCGGGGCCGTGGTTCCCGACGGCGAAGACCACCGTCATCCCCGAGTCATGGAGGATGTGGGTGGCGATGTTGACGGGATCGTCCGGATCGAAGAAGCCCTGCGTCCCCCAGGAGCAGTTGATCACGCGCACCCCGAACCGCGAGGCGTTCGTCAGGATGTAATCAAAGCCCTCCAGGACATTCACGATGAAGAGGTCGCCCGCCGACAGCGAGAGAATCGAGGCACCCGGCGCGACGCCTCGGTGGGCTCCGCCGCTGGCGTCTCCGGTCCCGGCGGCCACGGAGGCGACGAAGGTCCCGTGTCCGAGGAGCAGGTCGGTGTTCTGCAGCCCTTCGACCGGCGCAGGGTAGGTGAAGCCGGGGCCACTCCCGACGGCCCCCCCCACCCGCACGTTCTGCACGACCTTCGACCCCAGGGGAAGATCCGGGTGCGAGGCGTCCACCCCGCTGTCCAGGATGGCGATCGTGACCCCGGCGCCCGAGAGGATCGTGCCGCCCGGCGTGACCAGGGCCGGGTCCGACGTCACCTCGTCGAGGCCGATGAGGTCCCGGCTCTCCTGGTCCAGGAAGGAGAGGGTCCGGTTCGCGTAAACGGAGCGGACGGCCGGCAAAGCCGCGATCGCCCTGATCTGATCCCGGCTGGCATTCATGACCACCATCGGCAGCCACCGGAAGATGGTGCCGCCGGGGATCCCAAGCGCATTGAGCTGAGCCAGATCGGACGCGGTCGGCGCGGACCGGTACGTGACGATGACGTGGATCGAGGAGGTGTCGGGCAGCGTCGAGAACAGGCTCAAGAGCTCGAGATCGATGCTCGTCCGGCCGGTGGCGAGGGCGTCGTCGAACTGCAGGCCGCCGACGTCGTTCCAGCGGATGCCGCCGACGTCGTTCCAGCGTATCCCCGAAGCCTCGGTGACCAGGATTCCGCCGACGTCGTTCCAGCGAATGCCGCCGACGTCGTTCCAGCGGATCCCTCCGACATCATTCCAGCGGATCCCTCCGACATCATTCCAGCGGATGCCGCCGACGTCGTTCCAGCGGATCCCGGAGGTCTCGGTGACGTAGACCCCCGCCTCGGGAGCCGAACCGAAGAGAAGGATCAGCGCCAGTGACGAAGCGGCAAACCTCGCCTGCGGACGTCTCTTCATGGTCCTTTACAGCGCCACGCCCGGGTTCCCCTTCCCGGTAACACGATTTCGCGAAGCCTAGCACATCCTGCCGGTGTCAAGGGGTGAAATGTTGCCTTGAAAGGGCCAGCCGCAGAGGCTTTTGCCGGCGGCACCATCCTGTTGTCCCCATCCCTCCAGACCTCCCGGTGTTGCCTGGAAAATAAAGTCAGGGGGTTGAATAATCCTTGAACTGAGGCCGGAACCGGCTGACCGCACCAGAGCTGTCCTCTTGAGATCGAACGGCTTACGGCTTTTTTGGAAATTTTTCTTGGAGGGCAGGAGTCGTACTGTCAGGGCCGTTGCGAGGGCCGATTGTGAGGTCGCTTCCGGGCAGGACCGGGCGTGCCGTGAGCCAGGGCTTTTTCGTAGGCCCGGCGGGTCTCCGGGAGGGGGTCGGTCGAGAGCTCCTGGCTGAGCGACCGCGACAGGCGGCCGAACTCCTTCTCGACGCCGGCGCGGTTCCCCAGGCCTCCGAGGGCGCCCATGAGGCGCGCGGAGGCCTCCTCGTTGAGGGGATCGCGCTCGACCAGCCGTTCCAGGTAGCCGAGTCCGGCGTCGCGGTCACCCTCCTTGAGATGCAGCTCGCCTGCCTCCTTGAGGGCGGCGAGGTGCAGCCCTTCGTAATGGGCCCTCGGGGCCTCGGCCCACTCCTCATAATCCTCCTCGAGGAACGGGCCCCGGTAAAGCGCCAGCGCGGCATCGTATTCGGAGAGAGCGACGGAGAACTTGCGCTGCGCCACCCGCTCCCGGGCCGCCCGGACCCTGGCCTCGAAAATCTCCGCGTCGATGGCGTAGCGGTAGGTGGGATTGAGCAGGTAGGCACCGCCCTCGAACAGGATGAAGTTCTTCGGCACGTTATGACCAGCATTGAGCGCCCGGCGGAGGAAAGAGATGGTGGGATGGAAGTTCTTTTCAATCACGGACAGGCGCGCGTCTCCCCACAGGGCGTCGACGATGCGCTCCTTGGCCGCGCGGTGCTGGTGCGACGAGGCGAGATAACAGAAGATCTGCAGGGCGCGCTTGATCTTCCAGGCGCGCGCGGGAACCTTGCGCTCGATGTCCCGGAACACCTCGATCGGCCCCAGAAGACGGACCGTGAGATCGGCCCCGTCCCGCGCCAGCATCCCGAGCGAGACGGCGGCCCCCTTCTCCCGCGCCGGTTTTTCTTTAAGATACCCCGGCGCCGATGGCAGGGTTCCGAGGAAGCGCCGCATTCCCTCGTCCAGTTCCGCGACCCGCAGCACCGGGGCCCGGTAGTCGTATTCGGCCGCGAGCTTCAGCGCACACGCCGCCGCCTCCGTGCTCCTCCGGCGCTTTCCGGTCCGGAAGCAGGCCAGGGCCAGCCAGAGGCAGGCCATGCACCGCTGGTAGGACCGTCGCAGCGACGCGAAGATCGCCGCCGATTCCGCGAGGACCGGGAGCGCCCGCTCAGGCTCCCCGGCGCGCACGCGGACCTCCCCCAGGGCGAGCAGGGCCGAGGCGATCCCTTCCCGGTCGTTCGAGGTCCGCTGCCGTTCGAGCGTGCGCGCGGCGAGGCCCTCGGCATCCTCGTGCTCGCCGCGCCGGGAGGCCAGGATCGCCTCCTCCTCGGCCAGGCCCTCCAGAAGGTCGATCAGCCCCAGCTCGGTAAGCCGCGACCGGGCGTGGGCGTAACGCTCGCGGGCCGCCTCCAGGTCGCCGGTCTCGCGGAGCAGCGTCCCCTCCGCCTCCAGGACGTCGGCGCCCAGGGCGTGCAGTCGGAGCTTGTGGGCGATCTCCCGCGCGTCCCCCAAAAGCGCGGCTGCCCGGCTGTATTCCCCGCGCAGGGTCTCGATGCGGGCCAGATTGAGATAGGCCGCGCCCTCTTCCGGCCCCACGCGGTGATTGCCGGGCCCGGTCAGGATCCGGAAGCACTCGGAGGCGCGCCTGAAATCACCCATCACGGCGTGCGGCAAGCCCAGGTTGTGGGCGATCATCAAGGTGAGGTGCTCATCGCCCGCCTGGCGGGCCCGGGCCAGCGACTCCTGCCACCCCGCCAGCGCCTCCGGGTGCCGCTCCTCGCGGTACCGGATGATCGACAGGGTGTTGAGGATCCGGGCCAGGAGGGCGGGATCCTCGCCCCCGGCCTCCTTGAGGGCATCCTCAGCGGTCGCCGCCGCGCGCCGCATGTCACCCACCTTCAGCAGAGAATAGGCCAGTCCCTGAAGCGTGCTGGCGCGCGTGCCGCCGGAGAGCCCCGGCGTCCCGTTGACGTGGGCCGCCAGCGCTTTCTCGAAGTGCCCCACGGCCGCGGCGTAGTCCCCAGCCTGGCGGCAGGCCTCACCGAGCAGATCGTCGAGAAGCGGCGAGCGCACGCCGCGCCCCGCGAGGAAGAACGCCGCGTCGCGGACGGTGTCCAGCATGCCAGCGCGCAGCAGCGCTTTTCCGTGCCGCCCGAGCACCTCGGTGATCCCCTTCGCCTCCTCGGCGGCGATCAGGTGCGCCAGCGCCTGGGCGAAGTCCCCGCGGCGCGCGAAGGCTTTTCCGTAGCGCCGGTCGAGATCGCGCGCCCCCTCGGCTCCCTTTTCGGCGCGCAGCTTCCTCCTCAGGAAGTCGCGGAACAGGGGATCGTAAGCGCAGTACTCGCCGTGGCTCTCGAGAGGGGAGATGAACAGCTTCCTCTTGAGCAGGCCCTCAAGGATGCCGCGCACGTCCGATCCCCTGAGCACCTCGGCGCAGATGTCCGGATCGACGACCACCGGGACGGAGGAGCCGAGCAGGAATTCCCGCACCTCGTGGCCCTCGGCAGCCAGGACCTCCTCGCTGAAGTAATCGAACAGTCCAGACTCGGTCCGCGCGAACACCTCCTCCGGCAGATCGGGCTTCGCGGGGTCCAGCCTCGCCGTATGCCGGAGCAGCTGCAGCGCGGTGACCCACCCCCGGGTGCGCGCGTGCACCTTGTCCACGGTGTCCGGTTGCATCGGGAGACCGAATGTGTCCAGGAGCAGCGTCCGCGTCTCCGCGAGCGTGAACAGGAGGTCCTCGCCCTGCAGGACGTGGACCGCGTCGTCGGCCAGAAGGGATTGGACTCCCAGGTCCGGCAGGGAGCGTCCGATGAGGATCAGATGGAGCGTCCCAGGAAGATAGGCCAAGAGCCGCTTCAAGGCGCGGGCGCAGAGGACGCTCTCCTCGAGGTGGTGCACCTCGTCCAGGACCAGGATCAGGCGCCCGCCGAGCGACTCCTCCGCGTCGCCGATGAACAGGTCGGCGAGCCGTTCGACCTCGTCCGATCGGGAGCGCAGGTCCGTCCACAGCCCCTCCGTGCGCTCCCCGAACTCGGGCGCGTGCTCCTTCACTCCCTGGATCAGGTAGCGGAAGAACATCCAGGGGTCCCGATCGGTGGGGTCGAGCGAGTACCAGACCGAGTCCCCTCCCTGCTCCTGGAGAAAGCGGGCGACCAGGCTGGTCTTGCCGTATCCGGGTCCCGCCAGCACCACCGCGGCGCGCCCCTCGAGGCCCCCGGCCAGCCGCTGAAGCAGGCGGGAGCGTCTCAGGTGGAAAGGGCCCGGGGTGGGGGGCAGCAGCTTGGCGCCTAGCAGAGGTGCCGACTCGATCACGGCGCCCCCTCGGAGGCGGGCTCCCAGGCCCACTCCTCCAGGCCGACGTAGATGCTGCGGGGGCTCGGTCGGAAGCCGCGGAGTCGCCGGGGGACCGCGTGGAGCCGGTCTCTCTCGAACAGGAAGGTGTAGGGCTGGTCGCGGGCGATGACCTGCTGCGCGCGAGACCACAATCGGCGGGCGGTCCGCGTGTCGGTCGTGGCCCGAGCCCGATCCACGAGGTCGTCGAGCCCGGCGTTGGAGTAGAGGCCGTAGTTGTAACCCCCGTTCCGGCTGGCGCTGTGAAAGGCCGACTTCAGATCGACCTTGGTCGATTCGCGCCAGGTTCCGACGAAGGCGTCGAAATCGTGCTTTTCGTGCCGTTCGATGAAGGCCCCGAACTCCAGAATGCGGGGCGTCGCCTCGATGCCGACCTGCCGGAGTTGGGCGGCGATCATCTGGACGATGTCCGACCTCAGCGTGGAACCCTGGCTGGTCTCCAGGGTGAAGCGGAACGGCGCGCCGTCGCGCTCCACGAGGCCGTCGTGGTCGCGGTCCAGCCAGCCTGCCGCCAGGAGCAGCCGCCGCGCCGCGTCCGGGTCGTAATCGAGCGGGCGGAGGCTGCCGTCATGAGCCCAGAGAAACGAGAGGACCGGGCCGGCCGACGGGCGCCCGGTGCCGTGCAGGAGCCCCTCGATGATCGCCTCGCGGTCGATCGCCATCGTCAGGGCCCGGCGGACACGCGCGTCGGAGAACAAGGGGCGGGCGGTGTTCCAGCAGACGAACGTGTAGGAGAGGTCGGGAACACGGGTGATCCGCAGACGCGATGAGGCCTCGAGGCGCGGGGCCGCCTCCGGCGGGACGTTCTCCATCACGTCGATCCCTCCCGTGAGCAGCTCGTTGAGGAGCGTCGCCTCGTCCGGGATGACGCGGAAAACCACCGAGTCGAGGCGCGGCAGCGGCGCCCGGACATAGGCGGGGTTGCGGGCGAGCTCGATGACGGCGCCCCGCTCGTACCTCTTGAGCAGGAAGGGACCGCTCGAAATCGGCGCTTCCAGGAAGGCCCGCTTCGGCCAATCGGGGAGTGCGATCGCCTTGAAGGCGTGGGCCGGCAGAATGTTCCCCTCGACGGCGTCCATCAGCTGGTACGGGTAGACCCGCCGGAAGCGGTACACGACGGTGAGGGGATCCGGGGCGGCTACCTCGGCGACGAACTCCTTGACATCGCTGCCGACCCAGGCGACCTCGGGGTTGGAGGCGGCGCGATGCGAGAACAGCACGTCGGACGAGGTGACCGGGCGCCCGTCACTCCAGCGGGCCTCCCGGTCGAGGCGGAAGGTGAGGCGCGTCCGGTCGGGCGACATCTCCCAGGACGTCGCCAGGGCCGGGCGAAAGGACGGCGGACCCTGGCTGAAGTCATCCTGCTCGGCGGCGAGCTTGAGGTACAGGAGGTCGATGACTTCCTGCGAGAACGCGTTGGTGGCGGTGTAGATGTTGAAGGGGGTAACATCGCTCCGCACCCCGATGACGATCCGGCCGCCCTGAATCGGCTCCTTCGCCGTCCGGGACGGGGCGGAGACGATCTCCTCTCGAGCGGCCGCCGGCCAAGAGAGCGCCGCCAGGCAGGAGAGCGCGACGAGCCGGGCGCACAGGAGCGCGCCTCGTCCCGTTGGCCAAGCGGGGCCACGAAGCCGGCGTCTCGCCAGATCAGGCATGGGCAGGCTTAGAAAGTGTCATTCTACTAGGTCGGGAGTCGCAAGGGAACGATGATCTCCTTCGTCGCGCGTCGGCTCCTGGCCGCCGTGCCCCTCCTCTGGGGCGTTCTGACCCTGGTGTTCCTCATTGTCCAGGCCGTGCCGGGGGATCCCTTCCAGCCCGACCAGGGGTCCGCCGCCGCGCCAGGAGCGGGGGAGCGGCTGCGTCACGTCTTCGGCGCGGACCGGCCCGTGCCGGGGCGCTACCTCTCCTGGCTGGGGGAGTTCCTGACCGGCGATCTGGGCGTCTCCTACTCGTACCGCCGGCCCGTCGCGGCGCTTCTGCGGGACGCGGTCCTCAACACGTTCGTGCTCGCCGGCCTGGCGCTCCTCCTGCAGTTTGCCCTGGGGACAGCGGCGGGCCTCGTCGCGACCCGCGCGCGGCGCCGGTGGGTGGACCGATCGATCGTCGGTTGTGCCACCGCCCTCTACTCCGTCCCCACATTCTGGTTGGGCCTCATCCTGGCCTGGCTGCTGTCGGTGCAGCTCGGCTGGCTGCCGGCGTCGCAAATGAGATCGCTCGACGCGGCGTCCCTGGACGCGCCCCGCCGCATCGCCGACCTCCTGCTGCACCTGGCGCTCCCGTGCCTGTCGCTGGCTCTTCCGGCGGCGGGAGGGGTCGCCCTGTACGTGCGCGACGAGCTGAAAGCCCTCCTGCGCCGGGGGTTCATCCGCAACGCCCGGGCTCGCGGGGTCACGGAGCGGGCCACCCTCCTGAGACATGGCCTGAAGAATGCTCTGCTCCCGGTGGTCAACCTGTTCGGCACCGCCCTGCCCGCCCTGCTGGGAGGGAGCGTGGTGATCGAGGTCCTGTTCGCGTGGCCGGGGATGGGGCGTCTTGCCTACCAGGCCGTCCTCTCCAGGGACGAGCCGCTCATCCTGGGGTGCACGTGGGTCGCCTCCGTCGCGGTGGTCTGCGGGAGCCTGGTCGCCGATCTCGTGTCGGCCGCGATCGATCCGCGCGTCCGAGAGTCGCTCCCGTGAGCCGGCTGCGCGCCGCCGCGCGGGGTGGCCCCGCGGCCCTGGCGGCGATCCTGGTCGCGGCCCTCGGGGCTCCCTGGCTGGCGGCCAGGCCCCCCGACCTCCAGGAGGACGTCGCCGGGGCGCGTCACCTGCGGCCGCTGACGCGGGCGCATGCGATCCGGATCGAGCCGCACCGCAGCCGAATCGTCACCTCGCTCGAAAGAACGCCGCTGGGGTGGGAGTACGTCCGCGCGGGGCGGCGCGAGCGGGTCCCGGACGGCCGGCTCCTCGCTCCTCCCTCGTCCCGCTTCTACCTGCTCGGGACCGACTCCCTGGGCAGGGACCTGGCGAGCCGTCTTCTCTACGGAGTGCGGCACTCGATCGGGATCACCGCCCTGAGCGTGGCTCTGGCACTTCTCCTGGGGATCGGGGTCGGCTCGGCCGCGGGGCTGGCGGGGGGATGGTGGGACGCGGTCCTGATGAGGGGCGTGGACGCCCTCATGTCGATCCCACGCCTGCTCCTCTTTCTGTTTTGCGCCACCCTCTTCCGGCCCAGCGCCCTTCTCCTGATCCTCGTCCTGGGCGCCACGACCTGGACCGGCCTGGCCCGCGTCGTCCGCGCGCAAATGATGAGCCTGAGGCAGAGCGACCTCGCCCTGGCGGCCCGGGCCTCGGGGAACGCGCCTCCGCGCATCCTCGTCCGCCACCTGATCCCCCAGATCGGCCCCGTCATCGCCGTCACGGCCTCCTTGAGGTTCGCCGACACGATGCTCCTGGAGTCGGCCCTCGCATTCCTCGGGCTCGGGGCGCCGCCGCCGGCGGTCTCGCTCGGGAGCATCATCGCCTCCGGCAGGGAGGCCCTGGCCGAGGCCTGGTGGATCGTCGCCTGGCCGGGGCTCCTGATCAGCGCGATCGTCCTTCTGCTGCGGTCCGCGCTGGCCGACCTGTTCCGGATCCCGGACCCGCCCTCCCTCGCCTAACAGGCTGCTGACAATATTCCCCTGAACGGTCGCTTGGCCGCCACGGCGAACATCTTCATGCACAGGTCGAGGTCTTGCCCAGCTCGGGCGCTGGCTCGATCTGCTGAAGCTGTCGCTCCATCGACGCGCCGCCGATTCTCACGCCGTGCTGCGAGGGCGAGCTCACCGCGCTTGAGCTGCCGCCGGCCAGCGTCGTGGAGGGGCGGTTCCGACGGCGGGACGATGCGGATCATCGCCTTCATCCTCGACCCGGCGGTGATCCGGAAGATCCTGCAGCATCGGCCGCGGCCCGAGGTGCGTGCCCACGCGCCGCCAAGTGGGTGAGCTTCTCTGCCAGGACGGCGGTGCCACGGCAACGGCACGCGTCCGCCTGACCGGGCCTCCGTCGACATGACCGGCCGGCGGCCTGCGCCCTCGATGGCCGTGGTGTGCTCGCGATCGGAGTCGTTGCGACCGGGGGGAGCCGCACGGGCAGATCAGCCGGTGGCCACGCGCGCGTCCGCGCGTCGCCGCGACAATACCTGTGTCCCAGAGGTGCGATACAATCCCTTACACTTAGGCGCGCAAGGCCACATGTCCCGAAGAACGATTTCGTGCCATCCTTATGGCAACCGGGTGAGTTCCAGCGGATCCATGTTCGTACGCCGGTCTGCGACCGGATCCGTGTCCCCTTCGCGAAGGTATTGGCTCGCGCCCGTATTCCTATATCTTTGCTTCACCATGCCTCTCTGGATCCAGGGAGACACAGGCGTCCGGCCGCACGAGAGGGAAGCCGGGCAGCGTCCGGCCGCGGAAGGGGTGACGAGCCCGGAGGAGGTCCGGATTTTGTTGGATGGCGGCCGCTATGCGGACGCGGAGGCCCGGGCCAGACTGCTCCTCGAGGAACTCGAAGCGGTCGAGGGTGCGGGCGCCCTGGAGACGGCGAAGGCGCTCGACCTCCTGGTGGAGGCGCTGTGGCGCGGGGGAAAGTCGAGAGACGCCGAGACCCGGGAGCTGGCGTCGCGGGCCGTCGCCGTCAAGGAGGAACGACTCGGTCGCGACGATCCCGGTGTCGCGACCAGTCTCGTGAATCTTGGGATCGTCTGCTCGGACGCCGGCGACTACGAGGGGGCGGAGGCCGCCTATCGCCGGGCGCTCGCCATCCGCGAGAGCGCGCTCGGCGCCGACCATCCGGACGTGGCCAGGGTCCTCAACAACCTGGGCGTCGTCGCCTTCCACCGCGGCGAGTACGAGAAGGCGCGTGGACTGCACCAACGGGCTCTCACCTTACGGGAGAAGGCCCTCGGGCCGGAGCACGCCGACACCGGGACCAGCCTGAGCAACCTCGCGCTGGTCTCGAGCGTGACCGGCGACTACACGACGGCCAGGCCGCTCCTCGAACGGGCGGTGGCGATCCGGGAGAAGGCGCTGGGCCCGCGACACCCTTACGTGTCGACGACGCTCAGCGACCTGGCGTCCGTTCTGTTCGCGCTGGGGGATTACGCGGAGGCCCGCTCTCTGTACGAGCGCGCCCTGGCCATCGGGGAGAAGGCCTGGGATCCCGGGCATCCGGGCCTGGCGCGCATCCTGATGGGTCTCGGTGCTCTGTCCATGGCCACCAAAGATTACCCCCATGCCCGGTCGTTCTACGAGCGGGCCCTGGCTCTCCGGGAGAGGACGCACGACCCCGACCACGCCGATCTGGCGGAGAGCCTGGCCGCGCTGGCCGGGGCGCTCTCGGCCGGCGGTGACGATGCGGGAGCCGAAGCGCTCTACCGGCGTGCTCTTGCGATCGACGAGAGGTCGCTCGGCCCGAAACACCCGTCCACCGCGGACGCACTGCACGACCTGGGTCGCTTGCTGTGGCAGAGAGGGGAGGGCGGGGAGGCCGAGACGTTTTACCGCAGGGCGCTCGCGGCCCGCAAGGAGGCCCTGGGCGCCGACCATCCGGCGGTCGCCTCGAGCCTGGCGGGCCTCGCAGCCCTGTGGCTGGAGACCGGCAGGCCCGAGGCGGCGCTGGATGCGGCCATCCGTGCCGAGGAGATCGGCCGGCGTCACGTCGGCCTGACACTGAGAGCCCTCCCCGAACGCGTGGCGCTGCGTTACTCGGCGCTGGCGCCGCGCGGGATCGGCGTCGCCCTGGCCGCCGTCGACCGCGGGCTCGACCCGGCCGGGGTGAGACGTGTCTGGGATGCCCTGGTCCGCTCGCGGGCCCTGGTCATGGACGAGATGGCGGGGCGCAACCGCGCGGTCCGGAAGCACTCCGACACGGACTTCGCCGGCGTCGCCCGGGGGCTCCTCGAAGCCCGGACGCGACTGGCCAACCTCGTCGTGCGGGGCCCCGACGGGATACAGCCGGAGCGGTACCGGCGCCTTTTGGACGAAGCGCGGAGGGAGAAGGAGGAAGCCGAGAGGATTCTCGGAGTGAGGAGCGCCGGATTCCGTGAGGATCTGGCTCGCGAAGCGATAGGGCTGGCAGAGGTCGCCTTGGCCCTTCCCGCCGGCAGCGCCCTCGTGGCCTTCGCGCGCTACCCGATCCCCGATGCCCCGATGTCCGGCTCTCGGACGCGTCGGCCGCCAGCCCGCTACGTCGCCTTCATCCTTGCGTCGCGCGAGGCAGGCCCCATCGCCATTGCGCTCGGGTCGGCGGAGGCGATCGAGGAGGAGGCGCGGCTCTGGCGGCGCGAGATGGCCTCCGTGCGCGCCACCATCGGGCGAGGCGGGCATGGTGCCGAGCGGCGATATCGGCAGGTCGCCGGGGGCCTCCGTCGCCGCATCTGGGAGCCCCTGGAGCCTCACCTGCGCTCGTCGAGTTTCGTGTTTCTCGTTCCCGATGGTGCGCTCTCGCTCGTCAGCTGGGCCGCTTTGCCCGCGGGGGAGACGGGATATCTCCTCGAGACCGGCCCGGTCCTTCACTACCTTTCGACCGAACGAGACCTCGTGTCCCTGGCCCGGCCGAGAGAGGAGAAGAAAAGCCTGCTCGCGCTCGGAGGACCGGACTACGGCGAGGGGCCGGGGAGGACGGCCGTTCCCGCGGGAGGGAAGGCGGGTTCCCGTTCCTCGCCCGCGATCGACCGCGGGCCGGAGGCGGCCTGCGGAGAGTTTCGTTCCCTGCGCTTCGCGCCGCTCCCGGGTGCGCGCGCCGAGGCGGAGATGGTTCTGTCCCTGTGGCAATCCGGCCCGACGGAGAGCGCCAAGGGGACCGACGCCGCCCTCCTCGTCGGGCTGCAGGCCACGGAGGCCCGCTTCAAGAGGGACGCCCCC
>JACOUZ010000106.1 GCA_016177515.1 Acidobacteriota bacterium | reverse complement strand
GTCCCGGGGTTCCCGCCGAGGCGCGTGCCGAGGCGGGAGATCTCGGCCATGCCGCGCGTGATCAGCGCGGCGCGCGTGTTCGATCCGAAGCCCAGCCCTTCGGCGATGCCGGTGGCGATGGCCACCACGTTCTTGAGGGCGCCGGCCAGCTCGACGCCGATCCGGTCGGCGTTGCGATAGACCCTCAGGTTGGCGTGCGCTAGGACCGCCTGCACCCGCGCCGCCGCCCGCGCGTCGGCGGCCGCCAGGACGATCGCCGTCGGATCGCCGCGCGCGACCTCGGCCGCGAAGCTCGGCCCCGAAAGGACCGCCGCGCTCTGGCCCGCATCCGCACCGGCCTCCTCGGCCAGGACGTCCGACAGGAGAAGCAGGCTCGACTCTTCGATCCCCTTGGAGGCGATGACGAGGTCGGCCGACGCCTCCAGGTGGGCCGCGCTGGCGCGGAACACGGGACGGCTCCACTGGGCCGGCACGACGAAAAGAACCAGCCGGGCCCCGCGCAGCGCCTCCCCGAGGCCCCCGGTCACCTGGAGGTTTTCGGGAAAGCGGTGGCCCGGCAGGTAGTCGCCATTCTCGCGCGACCGGCGCAGGCGCTCCGCGGCCTCGGCGCTCCGGGCCCAGAGCCGCGTCGGGGTGCCCGAGCGCGCCAGGTGCAGGGCCAGCGCCGTCCCCCAGGAGCCCGCTCCGAGGACCGCAGCCGTTCTCACGCGCCGCCCCGCGCCCCCAGCCGGTGCTCGGTGCCGCGCACCATCCGGACCAGGTTGTCGCGATGCCGCAGGAGGACCAGGGCCGCCACGGCGACCGCCGCCAGCGTCACGGGACGCGCGGCGCCCAGGAGGTGCGACGCCAGCGGCAGCGCAAGCGCCGCGATCACCGACGCCAGGGACACCATGCGGCCCACGGCGACGACGACCCCGAAGATCAGAAGCGCGCAGAGCGTCGCCAGGGGCGCGAGCACCGCGAACGCACCCGCGCCGGTCGCCACCCCCTTGCCGCCCCGGAAGCGGAGCCAGGGCGTGAAGGCGTGGCCGGCGACCGCCAGGGCCGCGGCCAGAGCCTGGTTCGCAGGCGTGGCGCCGTCACCCGGAAGGCCCCGGACCACGAGGACCGCAGCCGCACCCTTGGCGGCGTCCAGAATGAGCCCCAGGGCGCCGGCGCCGTAGCCCGCCGCCCGGGCCAGGTTCGTCGCCCCGACGTTGCCGCTCCCGACCGAGCGCAGATCGACGCCCCGCAGCCGGGCGATCAGGTGCGAGAACGGAATGCCGCCGAGGGCGAAGGCCAGGAGCAAGCAGAAGAGGGTCATGCGGATCCGCCGCCCAGCGGGAACCGTCCCAGGGGCGTGTAGACCGCCCCTGAGGGATCCAGCCGGCTCTGGAACAGCACGTACTCCTTCACCTCGAACTCGCCGCTCGCCTGCTCGGAGGCCCGCAGGAGCGCCGCCCTCCAGTCGCCGCGTCCGGGCCAGGGCCCGCGACCCGATCGTTGCACGCGTCCGAGGGTCAGGTGCGCCTTGAATCCACGGCTCTCCGCGGCAAAGCCCAGGCGCGCCGTCGCGGCGTCAATGGCGTGCGCCAGGCGCCGTGCCGACTCCACGTCGCCTCCGGTCTCAATCCAGATAAGCCGCGGGGCGCCGCGCTCCGGATAGGCGACCGCGCCGCAGGCCCGCAGGCGAAACGGAGCGATGCCGCGCCCTGCTTCCGCGAGCGCCTCGTGGATCGCGTCCAGCCGCGCCTCGCCGGACTCTCCCAGGAACTTCAGGGTCAAGTGGATCCCCTCCGGGCGCACCCAGCGCACCCGCAGCGGCGCCGATTTCATTGCCTCCTGCACCGCGGCCAATGCGAGACGCAGGGCGGGGGGCAGCTCCGCCGCGACGAACAGCCTCACGCCCGGAACCCGCCAAGCAGCCGGTCCGAGTATGGGGCCCGGCCCTGCCGGATACTCGGACAGGCTCCTGGCACCGCGGACGTCACAGGGATGTCTCCGCGTCCAGGAGGGCGCGCCGCAGCATGTCGAGGGCCAACCGGCAGCTGCGCACGCGCACGGCACGGCGGCTGCCAGGGAGATTCACGTCTCGAGCCGACTCGACGCCGGGGCCGACCAGTCCCAGGATCACCCTCCCCGGCGGCCGCCCGGGCCCGCCTCCCACCGGCCCGGCGTATCCCGTGGCCGCGAGCGCCCAGGTCGAGGTGAACAGGCGCCGCGCCCCGTGCGCCATCTCGAGCGCCGTCTCCCGGCTCACGGCGCCGCGGGCCCGCAGGGTCTCGGCGGCGACGCCCAGGACGGCCCCCTTGGCCTCGTCGCCGTAGGCGACGACGCCGCCCCGGAAATAACGGGAGGCGCCGGGCGTGCGCGTCAGCCGCTCGGCGATCCCTCCGCCGGTGAGTGATTCGGCGGTCGCCAGGGTGGCGCCGAGCCCCGCCAGAAGCCGCCCGGCCACCTCCTCGATCGTCTCCTCGTCGCGCGCGGCGACGTGCGCGCCCAGGACCGCGGCGATCTCGCCATCGATCCGCTCGATCCCCTCGGGCGGCTCTCCCTCGCGCACGCGCTCGCGCAGGTGGATCTCGACCTGTCCCGGCCCCGCCAGGATGGTCCAGGCGACCGGCGCGGCGCGCCGGGCCACGTCATCGAGGCGGCGATCGACTTCCGACTCGGCCAGTCCGGCTATCTTGATGATGCGGTGGGCGAAGCGCTCGCCGGAGGCCCCCAGCCGCGGCAGGACCGACGCCTCGGTCATCTGCCGCATCTCCTCAGGCACGCCGGGGAGCAGGACGATCCGCACGCCGCCGCTCGTCATCCAGAGCCCCGGCGCGGTGCCGAGCCGGTTCGGCAGGGCCTCGGCCCCGCGCGGCACCATCGCCTGGCGCCGGTTCTGCGGCGGCATCTCGCGGCCGAGGCGGCGGAAACGCTCCTCGATCCGCCGGGCGATGGCCTCGTCCGGGAGGAGCGGCAGGCCGAGGAGCCCGGCCACCGCCTCGCGTGTCAGGTCGTCGATGGTCGGCCCCAGCCCGCCTGTGGCGACGATCAGATCGGAGCGTCCGAGCGCCACGCGGAAGGCCTCCTGCAGGTCCTCCGAGGTGTCTCCGACGACGGTTCGAAAGCGGACCGCGATGCCGCGCTCGCCGAGGACGCGCGTGAGGTAGGAGCCGTTCGTGTCGGTGCGCCAGGGCTCCAGGAGCTCCGAGCCGACGGCGATCAGCTCGGCGCGCTGCGCGCTCATGCGGCCGGCTCGAGGCGGCGGATGGCGTCGAGCATCTCCTGCGCGAAGATTCCCAGCGCCTCCCGGCCACCCCCGGCCCGGCCCTTGTCGAAGCGCAAGGGCTTCCCGAAGCGCACGTGGATGCGGGCGGGCTTCGGGAAGACGCCGCCCACCGGCAGCGAGTCGCGCGCCCCGTCGATCCAGGCCGGCACGACCGGGGCGCCGGAAAGCGCTGCGATCATCGCCGCGCCCAGCCGCAGCGCGCTCAGGGTCCCGTCGGCGCTGCGCGACCCCTCCGGAAAGACGCCGAGCACCCGCCCGGAGGAGAGCAGGCGCAACGCCCGCTTGATCCCCTTCGAGTCCCGCCCCTCCCCGCTCACCGCGATCGTCCCCATGCCCCAGTAGAACCAGCGGATCAGCAGGAGATCGTACATCCACTGCAGCACGAGGAAATGGATCGGCCGGGGCGACGCCGATCCGAGAAGGATGGCGTCGGCGTAGGAGGCGTGATTGGAGACGACGATGGCCGGCCCGCGTCGCGGCAGGTGCTCGAGGCCGTCGCGCGTCAACCCGAGATAGAAATGCGCGAACGGAAAGCACAGACCCTTCACGAACCAGTAGAACATCGGCCTCCCGTCAGTCCCCCCTCAGCGCGGCTCCCACCCGGGCGGGACGACCAGCCCGCCGCTG
This sequence comes from Acidobacteriota bacterium, assembly GCA_016177515.1. Taxonomy (GTDB): domain Bacteria; phylum Acidobacteriota; class Polarisedimenticolia; order Gp22-AA2; family Gp22-AA2; genus Gp22-AA3. The sequence continues at coordinate 1,446 of JACOUZ010000106.1, read as the reverse complement.
ACCACTGTCTTGATCCCGTCTTCGATGGTCATGTCGAGCGGCAGGACGTCGCGGTCGGGCACGGCCGCCAGCCAGCCGGACGTCGGGTTCGGCGTCGTCGGGAGGAAGATCAATGAATGTCCCGCGATCTTCCCGGCCTGCCCCGAGACCCGCAGCGTCGCGCCCTGTTTCACCAGGAAGCCGATCGTGTACACGCCCGCCCGGGGGTACTCAACCGCCACCACCCTCTGGAAGTTGTTGCTCTTGCTGTTGAGGGCGTCCAGAAGCTGGCGGGACGCCCCGTAGATCGCCTTGATCAGGGGGATGCGCAGCATCAGGCGGTCGAACGACCGCACGAAGCGCTGCCCCAGAAAATTGGCGGCGAACAGGCCGACAAGGACGATCAGGAACAGCGTGGCCGCCACTCCGATCAGGGGCGCGATGTAGCCGGAGAACGCCGGATCGTCCACCAGGGGCGCGCGCAGGAGCCTCAGGATCCGGAGAATGAACGGCGTGGAGACGCCGTGCACCAGGTTGAAGAGGATGCGCAGCATCCAGATGGTGATGATCAGGGGCAGGATGATCACCAGCCCGGTCAGGAAGTGCTGGCGCAGGCGGGCGAGCCGCCCCCGATCGGAGTGGCGCCTTCTAGCCAGGATGCCCTCCCCCGGGTCCGACCCGGGCGCCGATGACGCCCAGGCGCCGCGAGAACTGAATGAAGTAGTCGGCGGCCGACAGGGTCGCCAGCGCCACCACGGCCCAGATGGCGACGTCGCCGGCCAGGTCCCACTTTCCGAGGTACTTGTTCCCGAAGATGAGCAGGACGATCGCAACCACCTGCGAGCCCGTCTTGTACTTGCCCCACATGCTCGCGCCGATCGTGACCCCCTGGCTGGAGGCGATCATGCGCAGCCCGTCCACGGCGAACTCGCGCCCGATGATGACCCAGACCATCCAGGCGGGCGCGGCGCCGATCTGCACCAGTGAGATGAAGGCCGCGGAGGTGAGCAGCTTGTCGGCGATCGGGTCGAGCAGGATGCCGAGCGTCGTGACCTGGTTGCGCCGGCGCGCCAGCCAGCCGTCGAGATAATCGGTGAACGAGGCCAGGAGGAAGACGATCACGCCGATCATCTGCCAGTCGAGCCCGATCGGCTCGAGGGCGGTGACGCGCGACATCAGCACGACGACCAGGACGGGCGTCAGGAAGATCCGGATGATCGTGATCCAGGTCGGAAGGTTGATCATCCCGTCGGTAGCCAGGGGTCCGAGTGTAGAATGCCGCGAGGCCGCGCCCCGCTGATGCCCGAGCCGGCCGTCGCTCCAGGCGGGCCGGACCAAACTAGCACAGGCCGAGCGGGACGGTCAACGGGAGCCCAGGAGCCTGTCCAGGAGTGTGTCCGAGTCATCGCATGGGCCGCGCACATGGGGCTTGCGAGTCCCAGGCGAGGCGCGAGGAGGAAACGATGT
>JACOUZ010000091.1 GCA_016177515.1 Acidobacteriota bacterium | reverse complement strand
GCACACGGAACGGCCCTTTCTTCGGACGGGCCATCCCATTTTGGTTATCGGCGGGCGATGGGCCGGCCCTGACCGTACCGCTCCAGGACCTGGATGGGGTTGCCCGCCGGGGGCTTCGCCCCGCCGCTCCTCGGCAGATGGGTGCTGAAGAACCGGACGATGGCGCCGTCGTAGGCCTTCTTGTCTTCGGCGTACAGCCCGGTCACCACGGAGGCCTTCAGCTCGAGGAAGTTCTTGCCTCCCTGCGGACCCTCGGGGATCGCCTCGTACAGGGCCTTCTGTTCCCTGAATCGATCCGGCGGGTCGGCCGCGGCGATGAGGAGCACGTTCCTGTCCGCGAGCGGGACGAGGGATCCGGCCAGGGACGCCCCCGAGGCGCGCAGCGAAAAGAGAGGCTTGTAGACCATGGCGAGGGCCGGCATCAGGAAGCGCAGGGCCGGCGGGACGCCGGTTCTCCCCAGGCGGTCGAGCTGGGTGGCCACGTCCGGATAGAGGGAATCGAGCGCCAGCGCGACGATCGAAGAATCGTCCAGGGCCGCCCGGGCCCCCGCGTAAGCCCCCATGCCGATGCCCCAGAGACCGACCCGGCTGCTGTCGATGTCCGTGCGCGTCTTCAGGAACTCGATCGCCGCCAGGATGTCGCTGGTCTCTTTCATTCCCAGTGTCGCCCCGGATCCGGTCGAGGCCCCGTGGCCGCGGAAATCGAACACCAGGAGCGGGTATCCGGCACGATTCAGCGACACCGCCGAGCTCAGAAGGGTCGACCGCGATCCTCCCAGGTCGTGGCACAGGATGATGACCGGCGCCCGCGGCGCCCCCTTGACCAGCCAGCCGGAGAGCACGACGCCGTCGGAGGTGCGGAAGGCGACGTCCTCGGCCCGCAGGAGCAGGTCGGCCGGTTCGAGCTGGTTTTTCTCCCTGACGGGGTGGGAGACCGTGTACACGAGGTACAGGGCGCCGCCCGTCCAGAGGATACCGACGACGAGCAGGAAGACGAGGATCTGACCGGGGGCCGAGGACAAGAACGACGCACCGTTCCTTGCCATCGGGGCGGGACTATAGCACACGCCGCCCGGCCCGAACGCGGTCGCGTCCGCCCGCGTCGTCACCGCCCGCGTCGTCTCCGCCCTGCTCCAGGTGCGCCTTGATTCTCTCCGCCAGGATCTTGCCGACCGCTCCCACGACCGATTCGAGCGGCGCCTGCCGCACCCCCTGCACCGATCCGAAGCGCCGCAGGAGGAGCCGGGCGCGCCGCGGGCCGACTCCCTCGATGCCGGTCAGCTCGGTGGCCAGGGTCCGCTTCGTGCGCACCTTGCGGTGGTAGGTGACGGCGAAGCGGTGCGCCTCGTCCCGGATCCGCTGGACGAGGTGCAGTATGGGCGAGTCGTGCGGGATGCGCACCGACTCCCGGCGCCCGTCCAGGAAGATCTCCTCCTCGCGCTTGGCGATAGCCGCGACTTGAAGGTGCCCGACGCCGAGCCGATCCAGGACCGCCGACGACGACGACAGCTGCCCCTTGCCGCCGTCGATCAGGACAAGGTCGGGGAGGTCTCTTCCCTCTTCCAGCAGCCGGGCGTAACGCCGGCCGACGACCTCGGCCATGGCGGCGAAGTCGTCGCTCCCCCCCACCGTCCTGACCTTGAAGCGCCGGTAGTCGGAACGCTTCGGCCGCCCGGCCTCCCAGACGACCAGCGACGCCACCTGGTCGCTCCCCTGGATGTGCGAGATGTCGAAGCACTCGATGCGGTGCGGCGGCTCGTCCAGGCCGAGCGCATCCTGGAGCCCCTCGAGGATCTCGACGCCGTAGGTGTGCGGGGCGCGGAACATCGCCTCGAACGAAATCCTCGCGTTCCTGGCCGCCGTCTCGAGCAGCCGCCGCCGCGGGCCGCGCTGTGGCGCCAGGATGGCGATCGCGCCGTTTTTTCTGGCCGCGAGCCAGTCCTGCAGGACCTCCTTCGAGGCCGGCTCGAGCGGCACGCAGATCGTCTTCGGGATGTAGTCGGCGTTTTCGTAGTAGCGGGCCAGGCAGGTCGAAAGGAACTCGGCGTCGTCCTCCCGGATGCCTTCGAAGGAGAACTCGCGCCGCGCCTGCACCTGCCCTTCCCGCATCTGGAAGATCTGCACCGACGCGATGTCGTTCTCGCGGTGGAAGGCGACGTAGTCCTCCTCTTCGAGGCCGACCGAGGCGATGCGCTGCTTCTCGGAGGTCGTCTCGAGGCTCCGCGTCAGGTCCCGGTAGTGCGCCGCCGCCTCGAAGTTCTCCTCCTGCGAGGCGCGGAGCATCTTCTCCTTCAGGCTCTGCGAGAGATCGCGGGTGCGGCCCTCTAGAAACAAGCGGGCGTCGTGCACGGCCTGGCGGTAGTCTTCGTCCCGCACCAGGCCGGCGCACGGCCCCAGGCACTGGTTCAGCTGGTACAGCAGGCACGGCCGGGGCCGCGTGCCGTCCATGTCCTCCAGGTAGCAGGTAGCGACCTTGAACTGGCGGGCCACCATCTGGATCGAGCGCCGCGCCGCCGAGGCCGGGACGTACGGGCCGAAATAGGCGTTGCCGTCCAGGCGCGCCCGGCGCACCAGGACCACGCGCGGGAAGCGCTCGGCCGTGGTCATCTTGAGATACGGGAAATTCTTGTCGTCGCGCAGCCTGATGTTGAAGCGCGGCCGCTCCTTCTTGATGAGGTTGTTCTCGAGGATCAGCGCCTCGACCTCGGTGCGCGTGACGATGTACTCCAGGTCGTGGATCTCGTCCAGGAGGGCGTCGGTCTTCGGCGCCTGCCCCGCGGAGGCCTCCTGGAAATAGGACCGGACGCGGCTCTTAAGCGAGCGCGCCTTGCCGACGTAGACGATCCTCCCCCGCCGGTCGCGGTACAGGTACACCCCCGGCGCATCGGGCAGGTCGTCGAGCTTCAAGCGGGCGGGCGTCCGGGGGTCCACAGTGTCACCTGGCCATGTATTGTACCGAGGGCTTGTCACCGTCAAAAGGGAGGCGTATCTTTATCTCCCCAAAGAGTAACGACCATGGCCACACTCATCGAGATCAAGACGAACTTTGTTGAGCTAGCCAAGAAATACGCTGGCCAGTGGGTGGCAATCCATCCCGCGACACATGAGGTCGTCGCTTCCGGTTCCACCGCCAAGGAGGCGTTCGACCTGGCCAAGCAGGCAGGCGTAGAGGACCCAATCATCACGAGTGTCACCGACGACTATGGGGCCTATGTGCCGTGCCTGATCGCGTAGATCTCCATTATCAGTACACCCGCCTCCCCAGCCGGCCTTCGGCAGGATTTCCATCCAAGAATGAAGTGTGGTTGCCAGTTGTCAATCTGGCCCTCGTGCATGGAAAAGAAGGCCGGAGAACTTTCGCGATGCTCGACACGGGCGCCGAGATGTCATTCTTCGGCACCCACCTGGCCGATCTCCTGGGGATTGACTGGCGCAGCGCCCCGGAGGTGCCGTTCGATGGCATTGGCAGTTCGAACAATCCAGGGCACGCCATCGACGTCAGGCTCGTGCTGCCCGACGCGCGCTATGGGTGGCCCGCCCGGGTCGTGTTTTCGCCGGCCCTCAATAACTTCCGCTTCCCTCTGCTCGGACATGCTGGTTTTTCGAACACTTTGAAGTCCGATTCAAGACAGCCCAGCGTCAGTTCCGCATCCATCTGAAGTAGGGCCTTGGCCAACTCCAACCGGTCAGGCGTTCGCCACCACGAGGATCTTCTTCAGATACCTGACGCGGTCGCGCAGGGCGGCGGCCTCCTCGAAGCGCATGCGCTCGGCGGCGGCGCGCATGTCGGCCTGCAGGCGGACGATTTCGGCCTCGATCTCCTCGGGGCGCCTGGCGACCTCTTCGCCCTTCTCCTCCTCGACCGGCACCTTGAAGTAGTCGGCCTCGTAGACGCTGCCGAGCACGTCGTCGATCCCCTTGACGATCGTCTCGGGGGTGATGCCGTGCCTGCGGTTGTACTCCGCCTGGAGGGCGCGGCGGCGGTTGGTCTCGTCGATGGCGGCGCGCATCGAGTCGGTCATCACGTCGGCGTACATCAGGACCTTGCCCCTGACGTTGCGCGCCGCCCGGCCGCAGGTCTGGATGAGCGAGCCGGCCGATCGCAGGAACCCCTCCTTGTCGGCGTCCAGGATGGCGACCAGCGACACCTCGGGCAGGTCGAGCCCCTCGCGCAGGAGGTTGACGCCGACCAGGACGTCGAAGTCCCCCTTGCGCAGGTTCCTGAGGATGTGGACGCGCTCTAGGGTGTCGATGTCCGAGTGGAGGTACTCGACCCGCACCCCCAGGTCGGCGTAATAGCGGGTCAGCTCCTCGGCCATGCGCTTGGTGAGGGTCGTGACCAGCACCCGGTCGCCCGCGGCCACCCGCCCGCGCACCTCGTGCAGCAGATCGTCCACCTGGTGGCCGACCGGCCGCACCTCGATCTCGGGATCCATCAGGCCGGTCGGGCGGATGATCTGCTCGACGACCTCTCCCTTCGCCCTCCCCAGCTCGTACGGCCCGGGGGTGGCGGAGACATAGAGGCGCTGGCCGACCCGCTCCTCGAACTCCTCGAAGCGGAGCGGGCGGTTGTCGAGCGCGGACGGCAGCCGGAAGCCGTATTCGACCAGGGTCTCCTTGCGCGACCGATCCCCCCAGTACATCCCCCCCAGTTGCGGGACGCTCACGTGGCTCTCGTCGATGATCATCAGATGGTCCTTGGGCAGGTAGTCGAGCAGCGTCGGCGGCGGCTCCCCCGGCCTGCGCCCGGTGAGGTGACGCGAGTAGTTCTCGATGCCGGTGCAGTAGCCGACCTCCTTGATCATCTCCAGATCGAACATGGTGCGCTGGTGCAGGCGCTGCGCCTCCAGGAGCTTTCCCTGCCGTTCCAGCCCGGCCAGCCTGTCCTTAAGCTCGACCTTGATGTTGTCGACCGCCACAAGCAGGCGGTCGCGCGGCGTGACGTAGTGGGAGTTCGGGTAGATCGGGATGCGCAGGAGCTTCCTGATGACCGTCCCCCGCAGCGGATCGATCACCGAGATCGCCTCGATGGCGTCGCCGAACATCTCCACCCGCACGCCCACGTCGTCGTAGGAGGGGAAGACCTGGTAGGCCTCCGGCGATCCCAGGCCGTAGATGCACGACACCGAGGCGACGATGACCACGTCCCGGCGCTCGAACAAAGATCGCGTGGCCGAGTGTCGCATCCGGTCGATCTCGTCGTTGATCGTCGCCTCCTTCTCGATGTAGGTGTCGCTCTGCGGGACGTACGCCTCCGGCTGGTAGTAGTCGTAGTACGACACGAAGTACTCGACCGCGTTCTCCGGGAAGAAGCGCCGGAACTCCTGGTAGAGCTGCGCCGCCAGCGTCTTGTTGTGCGACAGGATCAGCGCCGGCCGCTCGACCGCCTCGATCACCTTGGCCATGGTGAACGTCTTGCCGCTGCCGGTGATCCCGAGCAGCACCTGGTGCTGCCTGCGGGCCCTCAGGCCCTCGACCAGCTTCTGGATGGCCTCCGGCTGGTCCCCCTTGGACCGGAAATCGGTGACGAGCTTGAAGAGTCCTGGCATCGGCGAAAGTTTCCCGTGCCGCCCCGGCCGCCGCGCGCAGACCTCCTGCGGCCCCATCCGAGGGCGGGCGATCGCAATGATAGGATATCCACCTCCTGGAGATCGACGTGGCGCATCCCGATCCCATGCCCCCGCCTCCCGTCGAGGCGTTCCGCCGCTGGACGCGACCGGCCGGCGGGCGCTCGGCGCGCCTCGACATCTCCGGGATCGCCGTGGAGATCGAGGGGCTGCCCGATCCCCTTGCCGACCGCATGGCCGATGCCTATTCGCCCTACCTCGGAGCGCTGACCGGCGCGGGCCGGCCCCTGCAGGTCCGGGTCTGGCAGGCGCCGGTGGAGTACTTCGTCCCCCCCGGGTTCGCCCCCGGCTGGGAGGTCTACCGGATGCACACCGCCCACGAGGACGACGTGTTCCGCACGGTCTCGTACCGCCTCGCCTCCTGGATCGACGTGACGGCCCGCCAGGGGGCGATCGGCCTGGCTTCCGGCAATCTCGATCCGGCGCCAAGGGCGATGGAGAACTTTCTGCGGAGCTCCGTGGCCTGGCTGGCGATCGACGCCGGAGGCTTCTTCCTGCATGGGGCCAGCATCGTGCGCGGCGGGCGCTGTCACCTCTTCTATGGCCCGTCGGGCGCCGGCAAGTCGACCCTGTCCGCGATGAACACGGAGGGCGAGGTGATCAGCGACGACCTGACCTTGGTCCTGCAGCGCCCCGAAGGCCTGGTCGCCGCCGGCGGGCCGTTCAGGGGCACGTACACCCGCGGGACGCCCGTCGTGGGCACATTCCCGGTCGCCGGCTTCTACCGCCTGCGCAAGGACGCGCGTACCTTCATCGCCCTGGACGATGGCGGCTGCTTCGCCGACTTCTTGGGCAATCTACCATTCGTCGTTGACCAGTTGCCGGCGCAGCCCCACTTGTTCGAACGGCTGCGCTCCCGCGTGGAAGGCGCCCGCTTCCGGTACCTCCACTTTCGCAAGGACGAGAATTTCTGGCCGGCGGTGGATGCCGACATGAGTCAGGGCCGCTAGTCCCTCTCCTCTCCCCCATCGCCGATCGGGCAGAGCACGCCTCCGTCGACCAGCGCCTGGGCGGCCCGGAGCGTGTCATCGCAAGACGTCCCGGCGGGCGCCCCCGCGGCTCGGAGGGCCTCTTCCAATGTCTTGGTGCCGTCGCTGGAGCGGAGGACTGCGAGCCGCACACGATCTGCTGCGACCACGCCGGGCCAGGCCGGGTCCTCGATCCGGATCGCCCCGCTCGCTTCCCGCCACGTGACGACCGGGTACAGACGGGATAGGCGGCCGATCCGGGGTGGCCGCACGGACGAGGCGGCCGGGCCGGCGAGGAGGCGGTAATGCCGCCCTTCGTCTGTCCTCATGAGCAGGCGGAATTCGTCCCCCGCATCTTTGATTTCAGGATGAAGGGCGTTCAGGGAGATCGTCCGCATTCTGAGCTCCGTCCCTTCCGGCGTGAAGGTGGGGCCCACGTCCTCCATGATCTCCCGCTTCATGGCGCCGGTCACGGCCGCGGCAAAGTGCTGCCTGAAAGTCACCTCGCCAAGGCTTTTCTCGGCCTGCTCCCTCGAATTCCGCGAGAAGCCCACCCACGCCGCATGGTTCCGCAGCAGGTCGCGGGCCGGTCGAACCGCGGATTGCCAGTCCGTCCTCGGACCGAGGGGCGTCAGATAGGTTCCGGCCAGAAACCCGGTCTGCCCGGGTATCACGAGGTCGCGCAGACCACCCCAGTCGGCGGCAATCACCGGAAGACCGGCGGCCATGGCCTCCGCGACGACAAGGCCAAAGTTCTCCAGGCGGCAGTTCGTGAAGTGCAGAAGAAGGTCGGCCGCGGCCATCAAGCCCGAGAGACGAGAGTGCGGGAGGTGCCCGAGAAAGTGGACGCGGGGATCCATCCCCGGGGTACGGGCCAACTCCTCGACCGCCTCGCGGTAGGCGAGACTCGAAGGATGCCGGGGCGTCGCGCCGACCACGAGGAGGCGGGCTTCCGGAATCTCTTTCTGGAGAGCCCGCAGGAACAGGACGGCCAGATGGTGGTTCTTGCGCCGGACGAAGCCCGAGACGACGAGAAGCCAGGGGCCATCGGACGGGACCCCTGTCGCCTCGGCTACCGCGCTCCGGGTCGATCCCCGATCGTCCGCTGGTGCGAACAGGCCCAGGTCGACCGGGAATGGGACCGTCAGGATCAGCGGTCCTCCCGCCTCGATGATCTTCCCTGCCACCTGCGCGCAGACGGATGACGACACGATGATGGTGTCGGAGGCCCGCAATCCCGGAGCGACGAAGGCCCAGAAGCCGGCGTCCGCGAAGGAACCGTGGTCGATGAACAGGCGCCGGGGAGGCGCGGGGGCCTTCCAGTCGAAGGAGTGCGCCTGGAGGACGGCCCCGCTCGCCGAAGGAACTTCTTCGAACTCGGCGCGCAGGACCTCCGCGCACAGCCAATTGACCCGGTTGCCACCTCCCAGGTCATTCCGATCCGCCTCAAAGCCGATGAAGACCCGGTCCCTGTGCTGATGGTCCATGCCGATGCGATCCCGATTTTCGGCTATCATAGCCTGCAACGATCCTGGGAACCTCACCTTGCCGACGAACGCGGCCCAGAAGGACCTCTGGCTCTACGAGCTTCGCCTCCACGGGTTCGTGATCCTCCCCGGCTTCCTGCCGATCGACCTGATCGATGCGATGCACGAGCAGTTCGAGCCGATCTACAGGGGGGAGCTGGCCCGCCTGCAGGCCGGCGACATGTCGTCCCTGCGCGGCCGCAACCGCGTGAGCTTCGATATCCAGCTGTACATCGAGAAACTACGGGGGCCTCTCGACGACGATCGGTTCCGCCGCAATCCCGTCATCGAGGAGCTCGTGGACGCCGTTCTGGGAAAGTGGCGCTACGGCGTCACCAAGGCGGAGTGTCCGTTCCAGGACGCCGACACGATGGCCTGGCACCCGGACGTACCCAATGACCGGCCCGGCGATCCGCTCGACCCGGTCCGGCCAATGCGTGTGACTTTCAACGTTCCGCTCGTGGACGTCACCGACTCGAACGGACCGATGGAGATCATCCCGGGATCTCATCGCATGCACCATTATGGTATCCAGGACTTCATCTACCGGCTGCCGCGAGTCCACTCCGTGAAGGTCCTGATGAACCGGGGGGACGCGATGCTCCGCGACGGGAATGCCCTGCACCGGGGCACTCCCAACCTCACGGACCGGCCCCGCATTCTTCTGGATCAGACCTACCGCGCTCTCGACGATTGACGCTCTCCGCTCCCGAGAGATGGAGGCGGTCTTCACCCTGCGAAGTCGGCCGCGACGAAGTACGCCCCGTCCTTCCGGCAGGCGCGGAAGCCGGCCTGTCGGGCCTCGGCGAGAACGCTGGCGACGGTGAACCAATGGCTGTACGATTTGTCAATCGTCCCGTCGGACCGCAGAAACCAGGTGAACCAGTCGCCGAACTCGTGGCCCCGGCGGCGCGGCGCGTGACGCATCCACGCCAGGGCGGCCTGCAGGAAGTGGGAGGCCGACGTCAGCAGATGCGCGCTGAAGACGGCCGATCCTCCGCGGGCAAGATGCCGTCCGAGGCGATAGAGGCTCCGCACGCGGCGCGCTTTTCCCGGCACGAACGAGTACACGAGGGGCGTCACGTAGATGCCGTCGAAAGTCCGGCCTCGCAGATCCAGCTCGGCCATGTCGGCCTGGAGGAACTCCGCTGCGACCCCGGCAGCCTCCGCGTTCCTTCCGGCGGCCCGAACCATCTCCGGGAGGACATCGAAGGCGGTGACGCGGTATCCCTGACGCGCAAGGTGGATCACCTCTCCGCCCGCCCCGCTCCCGGCCACCAAGACCGAGCCTCCGATCGGAAAGGTGCGGCTCAGGAGCGTCTGCAGATTGTGGCCGAGAGGAAACCCGAGCATCCCGGTATAGATCTCGACCTGATCGGCGTACTTCGCCTGCACGGAGGCCGCGGCGCCGGCCGCGAAGTCGGGGGCTTCGACCGCCTTGCGGATCCAGTAGATGACGGCCGCCACCCGCGTCCAGGCCGGGTAGGCCAGGGCAAGGACGCGCCCCGTCGCTCCGCCCGCACCGGGTCCGGCCGCGACCACGGCCAGGACGCGTTCGGGAGGGAGAGTCTCCCTGGCTCCCGGAACGGGGTCCAGGCCGGTGATCCAACCGCCGTCTCTGCGCCGGGCCAGGAGCCGCCGCACGTCCCCCCAGCGATCGGCCTCGCAGAGGGCAAGATCTCCGGGGCGCGGCGGGCGCCGGCTGTCGATCACAACCCGTTCACCGTCTCCGATCCACGGCCCGAGGGCAAAGCCTCTCACGATGACTTCCAGCCGTCCGCTCTTTTTAAGGAGAGTCCGCAGTGTGCCGTACGGGACGAGAAGGCCGTCCGGCGCCAGAAGCACGGAGCGCGGGTAGGCCTGCCCCCATGCCGTGGGAATCCCGCCTTCGGTGAGAGCCGCCTCCTCCCCGCCCTTCACCTCGTGCCTAGCGGACATCGGGGTAGCGGGCTTTCAGCCGCACCGGACTCGCCCCGAGCGCGCGGCGCAGCTTGAGCCCGGCGAAGCGGGCCGCCGTCTTGGCCACTCCCCCCTGGCGGACGACCCGGGCCAGCCGGCCGCGCGCAGGCCAGTCGCGGGTCAGCTCCGCGAACCGGGCGACCGTCCCGTCGCGGCTGCCGCCGTCCGCCAGGAGAACCTCGAACGGAGGGTCGCTCCCCTGCCGCTCGAGGCAGGCGAGGGTCCCCGGCAACGCCACGGCCTCGTCGATGGCGGGGATGACGATCGACAGTGGGAACACCGGAACCGGTGCATGTATAATCATTTAGGCCGCCCTTCCCGCGGCGCGAGGGTTCTTGAGCACAGACGCCCCGGACCGCCCGACCCCGCTTCCCGGCAGGTCATCATCCGGGGGAGCTTTTCCCTCCTGCACTCCTGCTTCCGGCACTCCTCCCGCCGGTCCCCTCCCCCCGGGTCCGCCGGGCGGGGGGCCGCCGCCCGCTGCGCCCTTCTGGCGCAGGCCGAAAAACATCATCCTCCTGCTGCTCGGCGCCATCGTGCTCGCGGCCGGGCTGGGCTCCGTCGTCGGTTACGCCCTGACCTTCGACATCCCCGAGGTCAAGCACCTGCAGGACTGGAAACCGCCGGTCGTCACGACCATCTACAGCGCCGACGGCCAGGCGCTCTACCAGTTCGGCGCCGAGAAGAGGATCGTCGTTCCGCTCGACCAGATCTCCAAGTCGTTCATCGACGCCCTGGTGGCGACTGAGGACTCCAACTTCTACCACCACGTCGGCATCGATCCCTGGGGGATCGCCCGGGCGATCATAACGGACATCGTCCGCTTCAAGAAGGCGCAGGGGGGCAGCACTCTCACCCAGCAGCTGGCGCGCTCGCTGTTCCTGAAGCCCGAGAAGACGATGCGCCGCAAGCTGCAGGAGATGGTCCTGGCGCTGCAGATCGAGAAGGCGTTCACCAAGCCTGAGATTCTCGCCTTCTACTGCAACCAGGTCTACATGGGCCACGGGCGCTACGGCGTCGAGGCCGCCTCCGCGTATTACTACGGCAAGCCGGCGAAGGAGATGACGCTGCCGGAGGCGGCCCTCCTCGCCGGGCTGGTGCAGCGTCCCGAGGCCTATTCCCCCTTCCGCTCTCCCGACCGGGCCCGCTCGCGCCGCGACCACGTCCTGGGCCGCATGGCGCGTGAGGGCAAGATCTCGCGGGACGACGCCGACCAGGCGATTGCCACTCCGGTCGAGGTCGCCAAGCTCCCGGAGGAGGAGAACATCGCGCCTTACTTCGTCGAGGAAGTGCGCCGTTACCTCGATTCGAAATACGGCGAGGTGGCGCTGTACGAGGAGGGGCTGGAGGTCCACACGACCCTCGACCCGGCGATGCAGAAGGCCGCCAACCAGGCGGTTTTCGAAGGGCTGCGCGATCTCGACAAGCGCCAGGGGTTCCGTCCGATCAAGCAGAACGTCCTGAAGGACGGCGGCGACCTGGCGAGCTTCGCGCACCCCTCCTGGACCAAGGCGCCGGCCGCCGGCCGGCTGCGCTGGGGCATCGTGACCGAAGTGAACCGGCGCGCGGCGGCCGTCCGGCTGGGAGTGTACACCGCGCACTTCGGGCCGGAGGGGATCGACTGGACCCGGAAGACGATCCCGAACCAGGTGCTGAAGGTCGGGGACGTGGCCCCCTTCCTGGTCCTCGAGATCGACGAGGCGAAGAAGACGCTGAAGGTGAAGCTGGACCAGGAGCCGCTGGCGGAGGGGGCGGCGCTGGCCATCGACCCGGGGACCGGCGAGATCAAGGCGCTGGTCGGCGGCTACGACTTCAACCGCAGCCAGTTCGACCGCTCGATGCAGTCGTACCGCCAGGCGGGGTCGGCCTTCAAACCTTTCGTCTACACCACCGCCCTCGACGCCGGGCGCACGCTGGCGGAGACGGTCTTCGACGAGCCGACGGTGTTCGTCGACCCGGCGACGGGGGACGAATACCAGCCGGACAATTACTACCGCAAGTATTACGGCGTCACGACCCTGCGCGAGGCGATGGAGGAGTCGCGCAACATCGTGGCGGTCAAGCTCCTGAACCAGGTTGGCTACGCGCGGACGATCGAGACGGCGCGCAAGATGGGGATCACCAGCCCCCTGCGCCCCTATCCCTCGATGGCCCTCGGCACCATGGAGGTGTCGCTCATCGATCTGACCACGGCCTATTCCATCTTCCCGAACCAGGGAGTCCGCGTCGAGCCCCACTTCATCCGCTACGTCGCCGATCGCGACGGCAAGATGCGCGAGGAGGCAAAGCCCCGGGTCATCGAGGTGCTGCGCGCCGACATCGCGTATCTGATGACTTACCTGCTCGAGGGCGTCACCGAGAGCGGCACGGGCGCCCAGGCGGCGCGCGAGCTGAGCCGCCCGGTGGCCGGCAAGACCGGCACGACCGACGATCTGGCCGACGCCTGGTTCGTCGGCTTCAGCCCGTCGCTCGTCGCCGGGGTCTGGGTCGGGTTCGACCAGAAGAAGTCGCTCGGCGAGGCGGAGACCGGGGCGCGCGCCGCCCTGCCGATCTGGATCGACCTGATGAAGGGGGCCCACGCAGGTAAGCCGGCGGAGTCGTTCCCGAAGCCGGCCAACATCGTCTACGTGCCGATCGACCGGCGCACCGGGCTGCGCGCCAGCGTCGAGTCGAGCTGTCCCGTCACTTTCCTTGAGGCCTTCGTCGAGGGGACCGAGCCCGCCAGGTCCTGCTCGGCGGTCGAGCACTTCCGCGTGGCGCTTCCCTACTTTCTGCAGCGCTTCGATCTGACCTCCGACCTGGAGCTGGGAGTGGACGGCGACACCCTCGTCCGGCTGGTCAGCGAGGGCCAGGGTGAGGTCGAGCTCCTGCCCGGCGGCCGGGAGCTCCTGGTGCACTACGACGGGAAGGACCTGCCGGTGCGCCTCGACATCGGCCGCGCCGAGAGGCGCGAGGCGATGAACAGCCTGGACCAGGACGGCGGCCCCGCAACCGATCCTCAGGCCGGTCCCGCCCCTGACGGCGACGCTCCCACGCACTTCGGCGTGGACGGCCGCCCCGCCGCCGTCATCCCGATCCAGTACGACTGATCGGCGCTTGACGCCCGTCGCGCAAGGTCGTACATGAACGGGCACCGGTGGACCCGCCGCAGAGGAGGTATCGTGCCGGGCGCTCGTTTCCGATCCGTCGTGGTCTGGCTGTTCCTCCTGCTGCTGCCGATTCCGGGGCCGGGCGGCCATCGCGCCCGGGCCGTGGAGGCAACCGCTACGCCGCCTTTGACTTCGCAGCCGGCATGGACCGCCGAGATTGATCAGGCGGCGGCTTTCTTCGGCGCGGCGCTGGCCCCGGCCGGGGACGTCAACGGCGATGGCTATGCCGACGTCATCGTCGGCGCCTACCTGTACGACAACGACCAGGGCAACGCAGGCAAGGCCTGCGTCTACACCGGCTCGGCGGCAGGCCTTTCCATCAC
>JACOUZ010000022.1 GCA_016177515.1 Acidobacteriota bacterium | reverse complement strand
GGTCCAGCGCTCGAACTCCTCCGGCGGAAGATCTCTCGGACTGGCCCCCAGCCTCTCGTACACCGCCGACTCGGGAGTGGTCAGGGCGCGGCTGAGGACGCGCGCGATCCGGCCCGGCGGCCCCGAGAGACTCCAGACGGCCTCGATCGGCAGGAGAAGCGCGTCGTCCTCTTCCCCGCCGGACTTGAGAATGCCGGTGATCGACAGGGAGGCCTCGCGTCCCGCGGCCCAAATCTGCAGGGGATTGCCGGGGCGCAGGCCGAGCGCCGCGGCCAGGTTGGAGCCGGCGAGCGCCTCGAGGGGCGCGTCCCGGGAAGTGGCCGCCTCGCCCGGCCATTCCCCCGCGACGCTCCAGAACGGGTTCAGGATGCGCGCGCCGGTGCGCAGCGGCGGCTCGGCCCCTGCCACCTCGCGCTCGAACCAGGTGCCGCGCAGGATCACCGTTCGGCCGCCCGGCGCGGCGGCTGCCCGTGGCTCGCCTCCGCCCGGCGCGGCGGTAGCCTGTGGCGGCACGCGCCCCGCCAGGTCGAAAACCGGCGCGAATCCCAGGATGTTGTTCTTCCAGAAATTGTCCCGGACGTTCTTGAGGTCGTCCGCGCCCAGGTACGACGGGACGCGCAGGGCGGAGACGTCCTCTCCTCCGACCACCACCGGGGCGCCGCCGCCCGCCGGCAGCACGACGAGGTTCGCGCCGAACGAGTTCAGCTCGCGGCTCATCTTGTCACCGACGTCGAGGGCGATGTCGCCGAGTGCCGCCGCGGCCGATGTCCCCAGGGCCACGGCCGCCAGGATCACCGCCTTGCGCCTCTTGCGGCGCAGGAAAGAGTGGCGGACGAGTCGCAGGAACATGGAACCGGCCTCAGTCGGACGGGGGCTTCGCCGCGGTCGCCTGCGCGGCGCGGAAGGCCGCCGCCTGGGACCGCAGGTCGGAGACGGCGATCGCCAGGTCGGCCCCCTCGTCCCTGAACGGCAGCGGGATCGGGTTGCAGCCGCCGCCCGTCCCCAGGGTGGCGGGATTGATGTCGGCGGCGCAGGCCAGGCAGACGAGGCGCCCCTTGATGTCGGCGTACCCGTGCGCCCCGCAAACCTGGCAGCTGTCGAACACCGGCACGAGTCGGGTGCCGGACTTCTTCACGAAGAAGCGCACCACCGTGCCGTCCGTCTCGACGCCATAGCGGTGGAGCCTGCCGTCCTCGAACCCGGCCTTCGGAAGCCGCACGAGCCCGGAGTCGTCGGGACTGAGCATCACCGGCGGATCAATGCCGCGCGGCAGGCGCGAGAAGGCGTACGAGGCCGTCAGCGACGCGATGGCGACGATGCCGACCGCCGCGAACATCCGCTTCCAGCGACGCTCGCGCCGCAGGCCGGCCAGCGCCAGGCGCCGCTCCGGCCCCTCGAGCCCCGCCGCCTCCGCCGCCCGCTTCTTCTCGGCGCGCCCCGGCACGAGGAGGACGATGAGCGGCAGCGCCAGGAGCGAGGCCAGCAGGATCACGTTGTTCTTCACGACCGGCCCGATCATCTGCATCTCTTTCGCCCCGATCGGAATGGTGCCGCGCTCGCCGAACTCGTGCAGCCCCCCCACCAGGAGCTGCGCCGACAGGACGAACAGAACGATCGCGGTGACCGTGAAGAAGCGTTGCAGGTCGACGCGCGCCGTGCCGCGCACGAATGAGACGCCGAACAGGACCGCCAGGGCGATCCCCAGGAGCCCGCCGAAAAACGTCAGGAGCGCGCCGGTGGTCAGTTTGACCGCCGCCAGGAAAAGGACGGTCTCGATCCCCTCGCGCAGGATGAGAACGAACGTGAGCCCGAACAGGCCCGCCGCCACGGCCCCTCCCGCCGCCCCCGCGCCCGGCGCCCGGGAGGCGATTGCCTCGACGCGGGACTCGATGGCCTGCTTGAGGCGCTGCGCCGTGCGCAGCATCCAGATGACCATCGTGCTCACCAGGATCGCCCCGGCGATCATCAGCCACCCCTCGTAGGCCTCCTCCTCGATCCCCAGGCGGGCGAACACGAAGGCGCAGGCGACGCTGGCGGCGATGCCGGCCAGAAGGCCGAGGTAGACCCAGCGGCCGAGCGGCTCGCGCCCCGTCTTGCGCAGGTAGATGAGGATGATGCCGGCCACCAGGGCCGCCTCGACTCCCTCGCGAAGCGTCACCACCAGGGCTTCGAGCATCAGGGACCCGTCCGCCCGCCGGCACGGGCCCCGCCGGCCCCGGCGCGACTCCGGCCGGCCACGTTGCTGCCCCGGCTGTCCAGGGCGCGGGCGCGGTCGTCGCCGGCGCAGGAAACGCAGTAGCCGCGGATCTGGTGGGTGTGGCCGGTCATCACGAACTTTTTCCGGCGGCACACGTCTTCCTGGATGCGCTCGACCTCGGGGCTTTCGAACTCGAGGATCGTGCCGCAGCGGAGGCAGACCATGTGATCGTGATGGTGCCGCCCGATCATCAACTCGTAGCGGGCCTGGCCGTCAACCATCTCGACCTTGTGGATCAGCCCCGATTCGACCAGCCGCGGCAGGGTGCGGTACAGAGTGGCGCGCGACACGTGGTGTCCCGAGCGGCGCAGGCGGGCGAGGAGATCGTCCACGTCGAAGTGCCCGCGCACCGACAGCACGTCGGCGAGGATGGCGCGCCTCTCCCGCGTCATCTTGAGGCGGTTCTCGGACAGGTACTTCGCGAAGCGCTCGATCGCCGGCACCGGGGCCCTTCCTAGTTGCAACTCAGTCTCAATTATCCCCCGGCCGGTCCGGCCTGTCAAACCTCTTCGGGGGCCCGCGTGCCGCGGAAGGCGGCGTAGAGCAGGACGTCGTAGACGATCTTCAGGCCGGAGCCGATGACCAGGGGGGTCATGAGCGACAGATCGCCCATGAACCAGCCGGCGAACGCCGGGGCGATGGCCCAGGCACCGACGCGCACCAGGTGGGTGACTCCGGAGGCCAGGGTGCGCTCTTCCGGGCGCACCACGGCCATCACGTACGACTGGCGCGTCGGCACGTCCATCTCGACCAGGCCTTCGCGCAGCAGAAACAGCAGGGCGGCGACCGTGAAGTTGGGGGCGTAGGCCACGGTGATCATCAGCAGGCTGGAGGGGATGTGGGTGAAGACCATGGTGTTGACCAGCCCGATGTGGCGCGCCAGCCAGGCGGCACCCAGGTGGGAGAGGGCGTTCAGGACCCGCGCCCCGAAGAACAGCGGGCCGAGGACCGCCTCCCCCACTCCGAAGCGCTCGTAGAAGAAGAAGGTCAGGAGCGCCGTGGTCAGGAAGCCGCCCGCCAGACTGTCGAACGCGAACAGCGACGAGATGCGCCAGAGGACGCGCCGGGTCGCGGGCGAGACCCGCGTCTTTTCCGGGCCGTCCAGCGGCTCGACCCGCGGCGACAGGCGCAGGTAGAGCGCGGCGCAGGCCAGCATCAGGAGCGCGTAGAAGCCGACGCTCAGGCGGAACGACCCGAGTCCTTCCGCCCCCAGCCCCCGCAACAGGGCGGGCAGGCCGGCCAAAAGCCCGCCGACGGCGTGGCCGATGTCCTGCAGGACGTTGTACCAGGCGAACACCTGCGTGCGGCGCTCGTCTCCGACGGTCGCGGGCAGGATCACCTGGTCGAGGATGAGCGCGGCGCCGCGGTCGCGCCCCATGCCGTTCACCATGCCGAGAAACGCCGCCGCCCCGGCTGCGAAGGGATGGGAGGTGAGGGCGAAGGCGCAGCCCCCCGCGAACGACAGGAGCGACACGCCGATCAGGGAGAGCCTGCGGCCGGCGCGGTCGGCGAAGCAGGTGACCAGGAGGGCCGCGGCGGCGCATCCGAGAAGCCCCGCGCCTACCACGTACCCGATCCGGAACGGGTCGAACTCGAGCCGGGCGAGATAGACGCCCATGAGGACGCCGATCATGCCGGTCGCCAGGGACCGCACGAAAGCGGCGGCGTAGAGGACGACGCGGTCGGTCACGGGGCGCCGCCGGCCGGGCGGTCGGAAAAGATCATGGCCACGGGGGCATCCTAGCATCCCCGTCCCCGCGGATCGGACATTGACTTTTTCCGGAAACGTGGCATATAAGCGCTTGGAAATCTGCCGACACGACCGCTCAGGGAACTGGACCGTCCAGGCGTCGCTAACCTCTACCTGTGGAGGGAGAGACATGAGACACGCCGCACGCATCCTTCTCGTCGCCGTATCGTGTATCGCCGTCACCGGCCTTCTGGGCGCGGCCCCGCCCAAGCTGGCCGACCCGGTAGGCTCGGGCCCGAACGGCCCGGGCAGCGAGGGGGTCCTGGCCCCGGCCTCGAACCTGTGGTTCGTCGAGCTGTCCAGCCTGCCCCTGTCGGAAGCGCTCTCATCCTCGGCGAGCTCCCAGGATGCGACCGCCTACCTGGCGGACCTGCACCGGGAGAAGCAGGACTTCAGAAACGCCGCCGCCCTGGCCGGCGTAAGGTTCAAGGAGCGCTACAGTTACGACGTGCTCTGGAACGGCCTGTCGGTGGAGGTGAAGCCGGCCGACCTGCTGAAGTTGTCGCGGGTGGCGGGCGTGGTCAACGTCTGGCCGGTCGCCATAGTCCCGGCGCCCGAGCCGGCCGTGGCCGTCCCGATCGACGGGAGCGCCCCCGAGCTGTTCACCGCCATCGGGATGACCGGGGCCGACCAGGCGCACGCGGCGGGGTACACCGGCGCCGGGGTCAGGGTGGCGGTGATGGACACCGGCATCGACTACAACCATCCCGATCTGGGGGGCGGGTTCGGTCCCGGCTACCGCGTCGTCGGCGGCTTTGACTTCGTCGGAGACGCCTATTCCGGTTTCCCGAGCACTCCTCAACCCGACCCCGATCCAATGGACTGCAACGGCCACGGGACCCACGTGTCCGGCATCCTGGGGGCGAACGGCGGCGTCGTGGGGGTCGCCCCGGACGTCACCTTCAACGCTTACCGGGTCTTCGGGTGCTCCGGCACCACGACGGGAGACATCATGCTGGCGGCCATGGAGCGCGTCCTGGCCGACGGCAACCAGGTCCTCAACATGAGCATCGGGTCGTCGTTCCAGTGGCCGAACTTCCCGACGGCGCGGGGAGCGGACAACCTGGTCAACAGCGGCGTGGTGGTGGTCTGCTCCGCCGGAAACGCCGCCGCCGCCGGCCTCTATTCGATGAGCGCCCCGGGCGTCGGCCAGAAATCGATCGGCAGCGCCGCGGTGGACAACACCAGGGTGCACCTGCCGGCGCTCCGCACCGGTGCGGGAAACCTCGTCGGCTATGCCGCGATGAGCGGCGCGCCCGTCCCGCCGACGTCGGGGACGTTCGACATCGTCGACGCCGGCCGGGCCTGCAACACCGATCTGCCCCTGCCGGCCGGCCTGACCGGGAGGATCGCCCTCATCGTCCGCGGCGCCTGCACCTTCCGCGAAAAGGCAATCAACGCCTTCGATGCCGGAGCCGCGTCGGTCCTGGTCTTCAACAGCAGCGCCGGCATCTTCTTCGGGACGGTCGGCGCGCCGGCGCTGGGCCGGCCGGTCGCCGGGATATCCCGGGATGACGGCCTGTTGATCCAGTCGCAGCTGCCGACGACCGGTGAATGGACCGCGCTGTTCGCCGACGCGGCGGTGCCCACCGGCGGCCTGATCTCCTCGTTCAGCTCCTACGGCGCCAGCCCCGACCTCGCCCTCAAGCCCGACATCGCGGCGCCCGGCGGCCTGATCTTCTCGACGGTGCCCCTGGCGCAGGGCGGGTACGGGGTCAACAGCGGCACGTCTATGTCCTCGCCGCACGTCGCCGGCTCGGCGGCCCTTCTCCTCCAAGCGCAGCCGAACACTCCCAGCCAGGTGGTGCGGGACATCCTGCAGAACAGCGCCTCGCCCAGGCTCTGGTTTGGCAATCCCGGCCTCGGCCTGCTCGAGGTCACGCATCGCCAGGGGGCCGGACTGATCAACATCAACGCCGCGATCGGCGCGACCACCAAGGTGACGCCGGGCAAGCTGTCGCTCGGCGAGACCGGGGGCGGCCCCGCGACCCGGACGCTCACCATCGCGAACAAGGGGGCGGGCGACGCGATCTATGACCTGTCGAGCGTGGCGGCGCTGGCCACCGGGAACCGGACGTTTGCGCCGCAGTTCTTCCAGGGCTCGGCCGCTGTCTCCTTCAGCGCGAACCCCGTCGCCGTCGCCGCCGGATCGAGCGCCGACGTCGACATCACCTTCACGGAGCCCGCCGGGCTCCAGGAGCGTTCCCAATACGGCGGGTTCATCATGATCACCCCCCAGGGCGGCGGGCAGGTGGCGAGAGTGCCCTTTACCGGCCTGAAGGGGGATTACCAGTCGGTCCTGGTCCTCAACCCTGCAGCCTCGACCTTCGGCAACCCGCTCCTGCGGACCACGAACAGCGTCGGGACCAGCGAGCCCGCGACAATCACCAACAGCAATCCGGCCTTCATCCTGGTGCACCTGGATCACCAGGTCCGCCGCCTGCGGCTCGAAGCCTTCTCGACCGGCGGCCCCGCCCTCGGCCGGCTGGCCGAGATCAACTACGTCGGGCGCAACGCCGCCCGGGACGAATTCTTCTCCCTGGCCTGGGACGGCGCCGACCCGCGCAGCAGCGGCTTCCTGCCGAACGGCACCTACTCCGTGCGGCTGTCGATCCAGAAGGCGCTCGGCGACAAGGCCAACCCGGCCCACTGGGAGACCTGGGACTCGCCGGTCATCACCGTGGATCGCAACGGCG
>JACOUZ010000109.1 GCA_016177515.1 Acidobacteriota bacterium | reverse complement strand
CCTCGACCGGCACCGAAATGGCGAACTGGTTGTCGGTGATCAGGTAAAGAACGGGGGCCCGGCGCAGGCAGGCGGCGTTGAGCGACTCCCAGAACTCCCCCTCGCTGGTCGCGCCCTCGCCCCCGGAGACGTACACGACGGCGTCGGAGCCCGGGTCGAGCCGGCGCGAGGCCTCGGCGCATCCGACCGCCTGCAGGAACTGCGTGCCGGTCGGGCTCGACTGCGACACGATCTGCAGGCGCCTGTGTCCCCAGTGGCTCGGCATCTGCCGGCCCCCCGAGGCCGGATCGTCGGCCGCCCCGGCGGCCTGCAGGAACATCTCGCGCGGCGTGACGCCGAGCTGCAGGCAGAGGGCGCGGTCGCGGTAGTAGGGGTAGAACCAGTCGTGCCCGGGCCGCAGCAGGCGTCCGGCCGCGGCGAGGACCGCCTCGTGCCCCGCGCCGCTGATCTGGAAGTAGATCCGGTTCTGGCGTTTGAGCTGGATCTCCTTATCGTCGATCCGCCGCGACAGGACCATGGTGCGGTAGATGCCAATCAGGTCTTCGCGTCCCAGGCCGAGATCCCTCGCTTCCTGGAGAGCGACTTCCCGCTTCTCCTGGGCGCGCTCGGCGATCCTGGTGCGCATCAGTTCCCCCTCGGGCTCACGCGTGCCGGCCCCCATGATACCCCGGCGCGGCGTACACGCCGGTCACGGCATCCGCCGGATCGGGCATCCGGCTCTTCCGGCTCTCCAGGGCCTCCCGCTCGGCCTCATCCACCTCGGCGATGATCCGGGCCTCGGACTCTTCCAGGGCGCGGCGGTTGGCCTCCCGCCGGGCCGCGTCGCCGGTACGCCGCCGCCCGTCCAGGGCGGGGGCGTCCTCCATAAGATAGGCTTCATAGGTGCCGATGGGGTCCCGGAGGCCCCAATAACGGAATGGTTCCGGGCCGAACAGGGCCCTCCCTTCCGCCTCGTCGTGCGTGGCGTGGCCCCCCATGCGGAAAGTCCGCGCGTTCAGGATGAACGGCCCCTCACCTTTGCGACAGCGCCCGGCCAGGATCCGGGTCGCGGCGTACACGTCCAGGACGTTGTTCCCCTCGCACGACAGGCCGTCGAGGCCGTAGGCGGGGCGCAGCGCCTCCATCGTCCCGCGGCTGTGCTTCCCGACCGGCGTCCCCAGCGCCACCTGGTTGTCCTGGATCACGAAGATCACCGGCACCTTCAGGACCGCGGCGAAGTTCATCCCCTCGTGAAAGGCGCCCGTCCGCGTGGCTCCGTCGCCGGCCCAGGTCAATCCGACGCGCTTCTCCCCCCGCTGCATGAACGCCAGTCCGATGCCGGTGAAGACCGGGACGAAGCTGCCCATCTGGCTGGCCGGCGGGATGACGCCGAGAGCCGGATCGCCTGTGTGCAGGTCGCGCCCGCGGGTGATCTGGTCGGCGGTGCCGAGGTAGGCCTTGAGCGTCTGCGCCACCGGCATGCCCATCTCGCTGCAGGCGCCGGCGTTTCTTATCATCGGCCCGGTGAAGTCGCCCTTCTCCAGGGCGTGCACGCTGCCGACGGTCACCGCCTCCTCCCCCGTGCCGAGCCAGGCCTTCGAGATCACTCCCTGCCGCACCCAGCGCTTCAAGGTGATGTCGGTCAGCCTGAAGCGGAGCAGCCCCCGGTACAGGCGGAGCAGGGCGGGCGGGCCAATCCCCTCGACGATCCGGAATCGCCGCCGGTCCCGGCGCAGCGTCCGCCTGTACTCCGCCAGGACCTCCGGGTCGGGCTCGAAGGCCACGTACTCGGGCGGATCGAAGGCGGGATGGCGCTTCATCGCTGCATCCGGTCCTTCATCTCGCGGACGGCTCTTTCCATCCCGACGAGGGCGGCACGGGCCACGATCGAGTGGCCGATGTTCAGCTCCTCGATCTCGGCGATGCGGACGATGCGGCGGACGTTGAGGTAGGTGAGGCCGTGGCCGGCCAAAACCCGCATGCCCAGCTTGGAGGCGGCGCGGGCCGCCTGCGCCACCTTCTCCGCCTCGGCGGCCGCCTGGTCCGGCCTCAGCGCCTCGGAGTACTTGGCGGTGTTGATCTCGATGAGGCCGATTTCCAGCTTGGCGATCGCCTTGATCTGATCGTAGTCGGGATCGACGAAGACCGACACCTCGCAGCCCGCCGCCTTCAGGTCCTGGGCGGTCTTGCGCACCAGGTTCTGGTTCAAAAGGACGTCCAGGCCGCCCTCGGTCGTGATCTCCTCCCGGCGCTCCGGGACCAGGGTCACGGTGTCCGGCTTGTGGGTCGAGGCGACGGTGACCATCTGGGGCGTGGCCGCGGCCTCGAGATTGAGCCGGGTTTTGATCGAGCGGCGCAGCAGGTCCACGTCCCGGTCCTGGATGTGCCGCCGGTCGCCGCGCAGATGGATGGTGATCTGGTCGGCCCCGGCCATCTCCGCCAGGATCGCGGCCGCCACCGGGTCGGGCTCGCGCGAGCGGCGCGCCTCGCGCAGGGTGGCGATGTGATCGACGTTCACTCCAAGCCTCACCGGTTCCATCGGGTCTCCTTATGCGTCCCGGCCGATCGCGTCCTCGATGACCGACTTCAGGCGCGCGGCCGCCTGCTCGACGGCCTTCCGTGACTCTCCCTCCACCATGATGCGGGCCTTCGGCTCGGTGCCGGAATAGCGCACCAGCACCCGCCCGGCCGCTCCGAGGCGGCGCTCCTCCTCGCGAATCGCCGGGCCGATGCGCGGATGCCCGTCGAGGGGAGGCCGCTCGCGCACCGGCACGTTCACCAATACTTGAGGACACGGCCTGACCGTCGCGGCCCAGGCCGCCAGATCGAGGCCGGTGCGCCGCAACAGGTCGAGGAACAGGAGGCCGGTCAGGAGTCCGTCCCCGGTCGTCGCCGTTTCCAGAAAGATCACGTGACCCGATTGCTCGCCGCCCAGGACGTGCCCCCCGCGCTGCATCTCTTCGAGGACGTACTTGTCGCCCACCGGAGCGCGCAGCAGGCGAATCCCCTCCGCCTCGAGCGCCCGCTCGAGCCAGAGATTGCTCATGACGGTTCCGACCACGGTCCCGCTGCCCAGGCGCCCGGCTGCTGTCAGGTCCAAAGCCGCCTGGAACAGGACGTAATCGCCGTCCAGGACGCGGCCGGTGGAGTCGACGATCAGGCAGCGGTCGGCGTCGCCGTCGAACGCCAGCCCCAGACGGGCCTTCCGGCTTCTGACCTCGACGGCCAGGCCGTTCGGGTGGAGGGCGCCGCAGCCCTCGTTGATGTTGCGCCCGTCGGGACGGGCGTTGATGGCGGTCACGGCGGCGCCGAAGCGCCGGAACAGCTCGGGGCCGAGGTCGGAGGCGGCGCCGTTGGCGCAATCCAGAACGACGCCCCATCCCGGGAGCGAGGCGCCCGTCCCGACCGTCCCCCGCAGCCAGGCGAGGTAGCGGCCCGCCAGATCGGCCGGCCCGAGAGCCGGCCGGCCGGGCAGGGAGCCGCGGCCCGGGTCCGGCCGCTCCGCGCCACCCGGTGCCGCCGCGCCGCGCCGCCCGGGGAGAGCGGCCTCGCCGCCGTCGAGGACAAGCCGCTCGATGGCGATCTCCGTCCGATCGGGAATCTTCTCCCCCGTGCGCGAGAAGACCTTGATGCCGTTGTCGCGATACGGGTTGTGCGACGCGGAGACCACCAGACCGGCGTCGTAGCCGGCGAGCCGCGTGACGCAGGCGACCGCCGGAGTGGTCAGGACGCCGCCGAGGTCGACGAGGCCGCCGGCCTCGCGGATGCCGCGGGCCAGCGCCGCCTCGATGGCGGGGCCCGACTCGCGCGTGTCGCGGCCGATGACGATGCGCGGCGGGCCGCCTGCGGCGGAGGGAAGGGACGCGGCCAGCGCGCGGCCGAGGCGCACGATCGTCGGTTCGTCGAGCGGAAACTCCCCCGCGGTGCCGCGGATGCCGTCGGTCCCGAACAATCGCTTCAAGGCAGGGCTCCGCTCCCGAAGCCGAGCCGCCGCGGCGGGCCCGGCCTGCCGGGAGCGCCGCTCCGCTTCACACCGGCAGGGGCCCTGCCGGGAGGATTCTCGCCGGCCCGGCCGATCGTCACCTGGACGCGCACCGGCCCCCTGGGGGAGACCACGTGCACCCGGCTCCAGGAAGGCGCATCGGGGATCGGGGTCGCCGCGACTTCGTAGTCGGCGGTCTCCCCGTCGAGCAGGATGGTCCCGGTCAGGGCCCGGGTCACCTTGGCCACCTCGTTGGCGGGCCCCTCGATCGACACCAGCGGAGGATCGACGACGTGCCGCACCTTCTCGTACCCGGGCGGCGGCGAACCGGAGAATTCGGCCACGACGGGAACGTCACGCCGCACCCGGCGGTCGATGCTCACCCTGATCAGGTCGGGACTGATGTGATCGATCTGCGCCCCGCCCGGCGCCTTGATCATACCGGGCGTCATCGTGACGAACTGCTCGCCCAGGGGGGCGCTCGACATGTCGATGCGGGCCGCGAGACGGTCCTCGGTGATCGTCCGCAGGATCGGCTCGGGGGCGCTCAGCCGCACGATGACGGTGTCCACGACCCGCCCTGACAGGTCGAGGTCCGCCGGCAGGTTCACGTATTGCAGGGGCACGGCAAAGTCCTTGACCTGGTCCTGCTCGCTGCGCACGACGTACCAGCACACGATCGCCAGGATCAGCGAGAAGACCTTGAGATAAAGGTTCTGGCGCAGATTGAAGCGCATGCGCGCGATCCCTCCAGACAGGCCCCGACGGGCGCCCAGGCGCTAGGCGGCGTTCGTCCGCGCGGCGGCGGTCCCGGCGCCCGGCGGCGCCGCGCGGCGGCCGCCCAGGTGGCTGCGCAGAAACGCCCTGAGCGACGCGTTGTCGAGAGGACCGCTGAGCCCCCCGTCCACGGCGCCCCGGATCGTGCCGCGCTCCTCCGAGATCACGATCACGACGCTGTCATACTCCTCGGTCAGCCCGACCGCCGCACGGTGGCGCGATCCGTACTCGTGCGACAGCTGCGGGTTCGTGGTCACCGGCAGGAAACACGAGGCGGCCTTGACGCGTCCCTCGCCGATGATCACCGCCCCGTCGTGCATCGGCGATCCGGGGGTGAAGACGTTCATCAGAAGATCGTAGGAGATCGACGCGTCGAGCTGGATGCCCGAGTCGATCTGGTCCGGCAGGGCCTGCTCCCTCTCGATGACGATGAGCGCCCCGGTCGGCCGCGAGGCGAGCGTGACCGCCGCCTGCACGATTTCGTCCAGCATCTTCTCGGTCATCTCGGCGTAACCCAGCCTCAGGAGCGACGTCCGTCCGAGACGCGCCAGGGCCCGCCTGATCGTCGTCTGGAACAGGATGATGACGGCGAAGGGAGCGTAGAACAGGACGTGCCCCAGCACCCGGTGGACGGTGCGCAGGTAAAGGAACCGCTCCGGCGCCGTCAGACCGTAGGCGAGGAGCACCAGCAGGACGCCGATGAGCGTCTGCAGCGCCCGCGTCCCCTTCAACAGGAGCCCGAGCTGGTAGATCAGAACGGTCATGATCACGACGTCGAGGAGGTCCCGCCAGTCGAAGTTCGAGGCCGTGAGCTGGTTCAGGAACGTTTCGATCATCGTGCCGGGTTCCGCAGGACGGCGTCGCAGAGGGAGGCGACGCGGACCGCCTCCCTGACGTCGTGCGCCCTGATGATATCAGCGCCTCCCAGGATGGCCAACGCCTCCGCGGCCAGGCTCGCCTCGAGCCTCCGGTCCGCGGGCCCCTCGGACGTCCCCTTGAGGAACGACTTGCGCGAGGCGCCGACCAGGATCGGCCGGCCCAGGGACAGAAGGACGTGCAGGTGCCGCAGGATCGCCAGGTTGTCCCGGCGGCGCTTGCCGAAGCCGATGCCGGGATCGATGATGATTTTATCCTCGCGCACCCCCGCCCGGATCGCCCGATCGATCTGGGCGCGCAGGAAGGCGGCGATCTCCGGAAGCAGGTGGGCGTAGCGCGGGGCCCTCTGCATGGATTGGGGCGTGCCGCGCGTGTGCTGGATGACCACCGGCAGGCCGCTGTCGGCCACCGCCGCCGCCATGGCCGGGTCGAAGGTCAGCCCCGAGACGTCGTTGATGAGATCGGCGCCGGCGCAGGCCGCGCGCCGCGCCACCTCCGCCTTGCGCGTGTCCACGGAAACGAGCGGCCGGGCGTTTTCGAGGCGGCGGGACCATTCCACGACCGCCTCCAGGACCGGCATCACGCGCCGCAGCTCCTCGGCGAGGGGCACCGGCCTCGCCCCGGGGCGGGTCGATTCGCCGCCGATGTCGATCAGGCCGGCCCCCTCGCCCGCCATGGCGAGCGCGCGCTCGACCGCAGCGCGCCTGTCGAAGTGGCGGCCCCCGTCCGAGAAGGAATCCGGAGTGACGTTCAGGATGCCCATGACGAGGGTCCGGCTGCCGAGCGCCAGCCGGCCGCGGGCGAGCGCCAGGACGCGCGGCCGCGTGGAGACGCGCAGCAGGACGTCGCGGACTGCCGCGGCCGCCGGGCGGGCGGCCTCGTGCCTGCGGGCCTTCTCGAGGAAGGCGTGAAACGCGCCCCCGCCGCCCGAAAGCAGCACGACGAAGCGGCGCCCGCGCCGGCCGGGTGCCCTGTGCGCCGTGCCCCCCGCCGCGGCCATCAGGTCGCAGAGAACGCGGGCGGCCCGCGCGGGAACGGCCTCGAGGCGCACGGTCCTGATGTCGGCGTCGGCGCGCAAGGGAGGCATCCCCAGCTTCCGCCGATCGGCGGAACGGGCCGGGAAGGACGTGGAGGCCACGACCAACGCGTTGAAGGGCATCGTCACGCGCGGCGGGAGAGGCTCCTAGGAGGGCTGCTTGATCGGATCGGGCGCGATCGACGGGCGCGGGCGTTCCGCGGACGGTTCCGGGGCCGGGCGCGGGGCCTGCTGAACCGGCTGGGCCGGCTGCCGGCGCTTGCGGGCTACGAGCGCGGCCGGCTCCTCTCCCTTGATCAAGGCGGTCACCTCGTCGCCATCCAGGACCTCGTACTCCAGGAGCGCCTCGGCGACCCGCACCAGGGCATCGCGGTGGGAATCGATCACCGTCTTCGCCCGCTCGTACGCCTCCAGGCAGATCTTCTTGACCTCCTGGTCGATCAAGACCGCGCTCGCCTCGCTGTAATCCTGGTGCTGCGCGATCTCCCGGCCCAGAAAGATCTGCTCCTCCTTCTTGCCGAAGGTGAGCGGGCCGAGCGTGTCGCTCATGCCCCACTCGCACACCATCCGGCGGGCCATGTCCGTCGCCTTCTCCAGGTCGTCCCCGGCGCCGGTGGTCAGCACGCTCATGAACATCTGTTCCGAGACGCGCCCGCCCATCATCACCGACAGCGTGCTCTCCAGGTAATCGCGCGTGTAGTTGTGGCGGTCGTCGATGGGCAGCTGCTGCGTGACGCCCAGCGCCATGCCGCGCGGGATGATGGTGACCTTGTGGATCGGATCGGCGTGCGGCATGAAGTAGGCGACCAGGGCGTGTCCCCCCTCGTGGTAGGCCGTCAGCCGCTTCTCTTTCTCGGAGATGATGAGCGAGCGACGCTCGGTGCCCATGAGGACCTTGTCCTTGGACGACTCGAAGTCCTCCATGAAGACGACCTTCTTGTTGTAGCGCGCCGCGTTCAGGGCCGCCTCGTTCACCAGGTTCGCGAGGTCGGCGCCCGAGAAACCGGGGGTGCCCCGGGCGAGAACGGCGAGGTCGACGTCGTCCGAGAGAGGGATCTTGCGTGTGTGGACCTTGAAGATCTCCTCGCGCCCCTTCACGTCCGGGCGAGGCACCACGACCCGCCGGTCGAAGCGCCCGGGCCGCAGCAGGGCGGGGTCGAGGACGTCCGGCCGGTTGGTCGCGGCGATCAGGATCACCCCGTCGTTCGACTCGAAGCCGTCCATCTCGACCAGGAGCTGGTTGAGCGTCTGCTCGCGTTCGTCGTGGCCGCCGCCCAGGCCGGCCCCGCGGTGCCGGCCGACGGCGTCGATCTCGTCGATGAAGATGATGCAGGG
>JACOUZ010000089.1 GCA_016177515.1 Acidobacteriota bacterium | reverse complement strand
CCGTTGTTGCAGTTGTTGATCACTCCCTGGCTGTTGATCTTCCACGGGATCGGCAAGGCCAGCGGACTCCAGGCGGCGTCGGAGATCTTGGTGCCGGACTGGACCACGGCCTCGAGGTTGCCGCCCGCTCGGGCGGGGGAGAGCGACAGGGCGACGACCACAGTCAGCAGCAGGATCCGCCCGGACTTCATCGAGCGTCCCCGCCGCTCTCCTGCTTCTGTCCCGCCATCTGCCGCCGGATCTCCTCTTCGAACCCGGCGGGACCCTTGCGGGAACCGTCGAACAGGACGTACTCCCCCCCCTCATCGCGGCGCAGCGGCACGTGCCCCCGGAACAGCCCCACGATAATCCGCTCGCCGGGCCGGCCGGGCTGCAGGAAGAAGTAGGCCTCGTCTCCCACACGGTGGATGGGCGCTCCCGGAACCGTCATCTCCAGCGGCACCGGCTGGTCGACCCGGCCGCCAAGCTGCACGAAAGTCAGAGTCCGGACGCCGGCGCCCTTCAGGGAACGCGTCACGGCCAGGGTCACTTCGGTGTAGATCTGCTTCCCCTGCCAGTAGGTCCGGGATGCCGCGACCCGGCCGAGGACGATCGATTCGGAGGCCTGGACCATTTCGGCCAGACCCATACGCCTGACGGTGGTGCAGAAGGCGGGTGAAGATAGGCTGAGGATGGTGATTAGCGTGAAGACCGTGGCGGCCAAGCCGTTCGGGCCAGACCTCTGGCCATCCGTCCTCACGCCGCCCATCATGGCTCCTACATATACGAGCAAGCATCTGTGTCGTCAATAGGATTCGGGCCTGCCCGGGATGGATTTCCTTGACCGACGATGGGGCCCGTGGTAGCCTCTCTTGCCATTGAGTCAGATGTCGCATGTTATATTTTCGCACGCCGATTCAATACTCCCGGGAGCCACGAATTGGCGCGCTTCCCGTCAGGCCAATCCCACAGTTTCGAGGAGGGACTCGATGAGAACACGTTACGCCGCCCCGTTTTTGATCCTGCCGGTTCTTGCCGTCCTGTCCACGCCCGTCCTGGCCCAGGGAACCGCGAAGATCGAGTACCGCGGCTGGGGAGCGCGGGTCGGAGTGAGCAGCGAACCGGACCAGGTCTACGGCGGAGCGCACTGGGATCTCGGAGAGTTTGCGCGCAACGTCCGTTTCCGCCCCAGTCTCGAGGTCGGATTCGGCGACGACGTCAAGGTCCTGCAGGCCAATGCCGAGGTGCATTACGTCTTCTCGAAAGTCCAGGTCTGGAAGCCGTACGTTGGTGGCAGCGTCGGCTTCGTCTACGCCGATCCCGACCGGGGCGACAGCGACACCGAGATCGGCGCGATGGGAGTCGGCGGCATCGAGACCAAGCTGAAGTCGGCCACCTCGTTCTTCATCGAGGCCAAGGTCGGTCTCACCAACGACGATCCGGATTTCAAGGTCGGCGTGGGCTGGACCTGGAAGTAGGCGGCCGGCTCCACCCTTCTGCCTTCGCCGCCCCGGAGGCCCCGATCGGCCCCTCCTCCGTGGTAGCCTGATGACCGCCCTGGGAAAACTGCTGCGCGCCGCTCTCGAGGCGGCCCTGCGCCTGTGCGACGCTCTGGGCGCGCGCGGCGCCCGCTGGGAATGGAAGAAGCAGACGTGGCGCCGGGACCTCGAGGAGAGAGTCGCCGGCTGGCAGAACCTCGAGCGCGGCGTGCGCGCCCGGATGCGGATGTGCCCGGAGTGCCGCACGCTGGTGCCGCGGAGCCGGGGCGCCTGCCCGTCGTGCGGCGCGTCCCTGCGGGGCGTCCCGGGTGGCGGGGCGGCGCGGCTCGTGGGGCTGCTGCTCCCCGGCTTCCCGGGGGCCACCACGGTCCTGCTCAGCGCCAACATCGCCATCAGTCTCCTGATTTTCCTGACCTGGGGGACGCGCGGCCAGGCCGCCGGCCCGCTGGGTTTCCTGAGCCCGCCCGTGGAGGCGCTCTACCTGTTCGGCGCCAAGGTTCCCTTCGCCATCCTGCAGGGGGAGATCTGGCGCCTGGTGACCGCCAGTTACCTGCACGGCGGCCTATTGCACCTTCTCTTCAACTGCTTCGCGCTGGCTTCGCTCGGCCCGCTGATCGAAGAGGCGTTCGGCACGCGCAAGTTCTTCCTGATCTACACGGCCTGCGGCGTCTGTGCGTTCGCCGCCAGCACGCTGTTCAGCCGGGCGCACAGCGTCGGCGCCTCCGGCGCCCTGTTCGGGCTGATGGGTTTCGCGATCGTCTACGGGCGGTTCCGCGGGGGGGCGGCCGGCCGGGCAGTGGCGGATCACCTGATGCGCTGGGTGCTGTACGGTGCCCTGATGCTCTTCATGCCGGGAATCGACAACGCCGCCCACTTCGGGGGGCTGGTCGCGGGGGGAGCGCTCGGTCTCGTGGTCCAGCCGGGGGAGCCCCGGAGCCGCGGCGGGGAGACGGCGCTGAGCGTCCTGTTCGCCGCGGCGCTCGTCGTCACGCTCGGCTCGTTCGCGGCGATGGGGCTCACCTACTCCTTCCACCTCGAGATGGTGGGGCGGTGAGGCTCAGAGGACCTCGAAGAGGCCCAGGCTGCACTCCTCGAGCGTCAGCTCTTGGCAGCGCTGGTCGATCTCGCGGTACTCGCCGGCGTGCTGATCGGAGAAGGCGCGGTACGACTCGAGGTCGGTCCAGACGTCGATCGTCAGGTAGCGGTCCGGTTCTTCACGGTCGCGGAGCAGAATCGATTCCCCATAACCCCGGCCGCCACGGAAGAACGCCGCCCACGTGCCGTCGCTGCCGTAGCGCTCCTCGAACTCCCGCCGCCGCTCGGGCCTGACGCGAAACTCCCACAGGACGTGAAGCATCGATCAGGCCCTTCGGCGGGAGAATCTCAGGGCCGCCCGGGGATTCATGCGGCGCGCGTCTCCTTGCGGGGCACCACGGCGCGCAAGCCCGCCAGGAAGATCCGCGTCTCCTCGGGAGTGCCGATCGACACCCGCAGCCAGGCCGGCAGGGACGGGAACCTGCGGCCGACGAGAATGTCGCGGGCCCTCAGGGCGGCGATCACCGGCTCCACGTCGCTGCCGATGTCGATCATGACGAAGTTCGCCTCCGAGGGAATGACGAGGCGGCCGTCCTTCTGCAGCTCGGAGCACAGCCAGCGCCGCGTCTCGTTCATCGCCCGCCGGTAGCGCGGCACCAGGCCCGGGTCTTCGAGGCTGGCGAGGGCCGCCTCCAGCACGGCCGCGTTGGCATTGCTCCAGATCTGGTGCGGGCGCATCGCCTCGATCGTCTCTTTCCGGCCGACTCCGTACCCCAGGCGCATCCCGGCCAGTCCGTAGATCTTCGAGAAAGTGCGCACCACGAGCAGGTTCGGCACCTTGCCGATCCACTCGCTGGCGCTCGCGTAGCGCGGGCTCTCGACAAAATGATGGTACGCCTCATCGACGAGCACCGTGGCGGTTTTCGGCACCCGCTCAAGAAACGTCGCCATCTCATCGCGCGTCACGATCGTCCCGGTCGGGTTGTTCGGGTTGCACACGTAAACGAGCCCGGTCCGCCCGTCGCACGCGGCCGCCATGCGCGGCAGGTCGTGGCGGTGGTCCGCGGAGAGGGGGACCTTGATCGGCTCGGCGCGCATCACGCGCGCGTGGCGCAGCACCGCCTCGAAGGTCGGCTCGGCGGCGACCACCTTCCTGCCGGGACCCAGGAAGGCCAGACCCGCGATCCGCAGAATTTCGCCCGAGCCGCACCCCAGGAGGACCTGGTCCTTCGCCGTCCCGTGCAGGGCCGCGACCGCCGCTACGACCTTGTCTTCGAGCGCGTCGGGATAGCGGGCCGCGACCGCCTGCGATCGTTCCATCGCCTCCAGCGCTTTCGGCGACGGGCCGTACGGATTCTCGTTCGAGTCGAGGCGGATGGTGGCCGCCGGAGGCTTTGCTGACGGGGAGGTTCCGGCGCGCGCCAGGTCCGGCGCCAGAAGGGACGCTCCCAGGGTCGCTCCCACGGCGCGCGCGAAGTCTCTACGGCTGACCTTCATCCCGATCATGGCATTCTCCTTGTCCTCGTGGAGGGGGTAGACGATCCGGCAGCCTAGCGCCCCGTCGGGGCCGCCGTCAAATCGGCTGCGGGACCCCGGGGCGAGAGGGGGGGGCGCGGAGGGGCGCGGTCGAGACCGGGCGCGGACCTGTCGCGGCGTGCGAAGGTGGCGGGGCGTGTACAGGGATGGTGCCGCGGGACGGAATTGAACCGCCGACGCAGGGATTTTCAGTCCCTCGCTCTACCGACTGAGCTACCGCGGCACCCTCGGTGGGATGGTGCTGGAAGCGGCGGATGGTAGCAACCCGCCGCGGGGACTGTCTAGGTTGGGGAGCGCCTAGGGGAGCGCCATGTAGGGCCGCGCCGTTGGGGCCGGTCCGTCAGGGCCGGGCCGCAGGGGCGTGGCCGCGCGGCCTGGGGAGGTCGCGGGCTCCGGCTTCCTTGGATGCAGACGGCCGGGCGCCGTCCTTCGACTCCACCGCTTTCGCCCCCGTCTCCTTGGCGTCGCTTTTCGCCTCGGCCGTCGGCTTCGGCTCCTTGATCAGGCCGAGAAGGCGCCTGAGCTTCATTTCGATCTCCTTGCAGAGATCGGGGTTCTGCTCCAGGAACTGACGGACGTTTTCGCGTCCCTGGCCCAGGCGCGTCTCGCCGTACGAGAACCAGGCGCCGCTCTTGTCGATCAGCTTCTGGGTGATGGCCAGGTCGATGAGGTCGCCGACGCGGGAGATCCCCATGCCGTAGAGGATGTCGAACTCGGCGATCTTGAACGGCGGCGCCGTCTTGTTCTTGACCACCTTGACCCGGGTGCGGCTGCCGATGTCGGCGTCGCCGTCCTTGATCTGGGCGATGCGGCGGATGTCGAGGCGGACGGAGGCGTAGAACTTCAGCGCCCGGCCGCCGCTCGTGGTCTCGGGGTTGCCGAACATCACGCCGATCTTCTCGCGGATCTGGTTGATGAAGATGAGGCAGGTCTTGGATCGCGACACGACCCCGGTGAGCTTGCGCAGGGCCTGCGACATGAGGCGCGCCTGAAGGCCCACGTGCGCATCGCCCATCTCCCCTTCGAGCTCGGCCTTGGGGACCAGGGCGGCAACCGAGTCGATAACCAGGACGTCGAGGGCCCCGGATCGGATCAGGACCTCGGTGATCTCGAGCGCCTGCTCCCCGGAGTCGGGCTGGGACACCAGGAGGTTGTCCACGTCCACGCCGAGCTTGCGGGAGTAATCGGGGTCGAGGGCGTGCTCGGCGTCGATGAAGGCGGCCAGGCCGCCGTTGCGCTGCGCTTCGGCGACGATGTGCAGCGCCAGCGTGGTCTTGCCGGACGACTCGGGGCCGAAGATCTCGATCACCCGCCCGCGCGGCACGCCGCCGATCCCGAGCGCCGTGTCGATCGACAGGGACGTCGTTGAAATGACCGGGATCTCCTGCTGGAAGTCCTTCGCCCCCAGCTTCATGATCGATCCCCTCCCGAACTGCTTCTCGATCTGGGCGATGGCGAGATCGACCGTCCGGTTCTTTTCTTTGGGGTCCATGATCATCGGCTCGATTTCCTTTGCTGGATGTGCCTTCGGGGTCTCCGGGGAGAGCGCGGTCATCTTAGGATAATCCTCCAGGGGTGTCAACGCGCGCACACGGGTGCGCGCACAGGCGATCGCGGAAGGGGATGAGTCCAGCAAGCGGCGCGCCAGCCCGGGGGCGGCGCCGGCGGTCGGCCCCAAACCCTTGCCCTGAGCCGATTTCGTGGCTCCCGGGCGCCGCTCCCGCCGGCGGCCCCGCGGATGCGCGTTCGCCGGCGAACATGTCGGATGGCTGACGCCCGCCGCCGGGCACGGTGTCGGGCGTCCGACCCTGCGGTCGGCAGGCATTCCCGCGGCAGGTTGTTCTTGACTGCCCGCAGGCCTCCCTTTATATTGATGATGCGATCGGCGGCGTTGTCATCGCCGATCATTTTTGTTCTGGGAGCACCTGGAGCCGTGCCATTGCGGATCGTGCCTCTCTCCCTCCTGGTCCTCACACCGGTTGCCTGCCTCACGCTGGCTTGCGCCAGCGCGGGCGGCGGCGCTCCGGCCGCCGCGACCGCGGCCGCCAGGCCCGCCGCTTCCTCCGAAGCGTCCGTCCCGGCGGATTCCGATGGTTCGGCCGTTCCCGCCGTGGTGCGGGAGACGACCCTCGACCGATCGTGGCGCGAGTCGGTGCCGGCCCACGTGCTTGCGGTGCGCGAGCAGATGGAGGAGGCCTACCAGGCGGGGCTCGAAGCCTACCAGGCCGGGCGCTTCGACGAGGCCAAGGAGCATTTCGATCGCGCCGTCGACCTCGTCCTCACGAGCGACGTGGACCTCTCCGGCCAGCCGGCCCTCAAGAAGGCGTTCGACGAGATGGTGCGCAACATCGCGGACATGGACGCCGACCTCTACACCCGCGAGAGCGAACCGGAGGCGCAGGAGAACCGCTCGCCGCTCGACGAGTTGAAGGACATCACCACCTACCTGTCGCCCGAAGAGGCCGAGAAGGAGCGCCAGAAGATCCAGCAGGTGGTCGGGAGGATCTCCTACGACATCCCGGTCACGCTGAACCCGAGGGTCCTGGCCTACATCGAGGCGTTCCAGACGCGCCTGCGGGGAGAGTTCGAGGCCGGCCTGAAGCGATCCGGCGCCTATCTGCCGATGATCAGGAAGATCTTCCGCGAGGCGGGCCTACCGGAGGACCTTGCCTACATGGCGCACCAGGAGTCGGCGTTCAAGGTGAACGCCTATTCGCGCGCCCGTGCCAAGGGGATGTGGCAGTTCATGTCGTTCACCGGGCGCAAGTACGGCCTGAAGATCGACCTCTGGGTGGACGAGCGCGGCGATTTCGAGAAGGCGACCCGCGCCGCCGCCGCGTACCTCAAGGATCTCCACGCCCGCTATGGCGACTGGCACCTGGCGATGGCGGCGTACAACGCCGGCGAGGGGAAGATCGACCGCGCCCTGGCCCGGGCCCGCGCCCGGGACTACTGGGCGCTCCTCAGGACGCAGTACATCCGGACCGAGACCAAGTGGTACGTGCCGGCCATTCTGGCATCCATCCTGATCGACAAATCTCCCGAGGACTACGGCTTCTTCGTGGACACCGATCCCGAGCTGGAGTGGGACACGGTGGCCGTCGACCAGGCGACCGACCTGCTGGTGATCGCCGAGGCCGCCGGGACGTCGCTCGAGGCGATCCGCGCGCTCAATCCCGAGCTGCGCGGCCTGGTGACGCCTCCGAACGCCAGCACGTACAGCCTGCGCGTTCCCGACGGGTCGAAGCACGACGTCCTGGCGAAGCTGGAGACGCTGCCCGACGATCAGCGGGTCTCCTGGACGCTCCACGAGGTGCGTCCGGGCGAGACCTTCTCGCACATCGCCCGCCGGCACGGCATCCCGGTGCGCGCCCTGCTCGACGCCAACCCGCGGTACATCGGCAAGCGGCTGCGCCGCGGCGTCGTACTCAACATCCCGCTTTCGAAGGGCACGCCCCAGGTCGCTCTGGCACGGGCCAGCGAAAACCCGACCTACGATCAGGGAGAACGCATCGTGCACCGCGTGCGCCGCGGCGAGACGCTGCAGGCGATCTCGGCCAGGTACCGCACCACCATCCCGAACCTGAAGCGCTGGAACAGCCTGAACGGGAGCCTGATCCGGCCGGGGCAGCGCCTGGTGGCCTACTACGGAGAGAAGGGGAGCGGGCCGCGCGAGCTCGACGCGAATGCGGCGGTGTCCGTCAGCGGCGGCCGGCTGCAGTACAAGGTGCAGGCCGGGGACACGCTGGCGTCGATCGCCGTCAAGTTCGGCGTGTCGACCGACGATCTGTGCCGCTGGAACAACCTGGATCCCGAGGCGGTCCTGCGCGTAGGCGATCAGGTGCTCGTCGGCGAGGCGCAGGAGCCCCCCTGCGTGACCTGCGGGCCGGCCGGCCGCAAGAGCACGGGCAGCGAGGCGACCGGCCGCGAGGGGCTCATTCGCCACCGCGTCAAGCGCGGCGAGACGCTGCACCGGATCGCGCGCCTCTACGACGTCAGCGTCCAGCAGGTGCGCTCCTGGAACCGGCTGGAGGGCTCGCGCATCTACGCCGGCCAGGTCCTGACGATCCGCGGCCGATAGTTTTCCCAGCGGGCCTTTGCTAACATTCCCTTCCCCATGACTGCTGCCTGGTACGCCTGCGGCCGCCTGGCCTTACTGGGGCTTCTTCTCGCCGCGGCGGTGGCATGCGGCGGGGGAGGGACCCCCGCAGGGCCCGGCGGCGCCGCGCCGGCGGGCGCGCCACGGGCCGAGTCGTTGCAGACCGTCCTGCAGCACGCCGAAACTTCCTTCCGGGACGGCGACTATGTCGAGGCCCAGAAGGCCTACGAGCAGGCGCTTCAGATCGACCCCGGGCAGTCACGGGCCACCGCCAACCTCGCCACCTGCTACCTGAAGAACCGGGCGGTGAAAAAGGCGCAGGAGCTGCTCCGGCGCTACCTGGCCGACCACCCCGACGATCCCGCCGCGCACCTGGTCCTCGCCCGGGCGTACGTTCGCCAGGGGGAGCTGGGGCCGGCGGCCGCGGAGCTGCGCCAGGTCCTGCGGACCCACCCCGACTTCGTCATGGCCCACTACAACCTTGGCTTCGTCGCCTACCGCAGCCGCCTCTACGAGGAAGCGGAGGCGCACCTGAAGCGGGCCGTCGAGCTGAAACCGGATCTCCCGGACGGGCATTACACTCTCGGGCTGACCTACATGGCGCTCCGGCGCTACCCGGAGTCGATCGCGTCCCTGGAGCGGGCGGTGCAGGTCGAGCCCAAGCACGTCGGGGCCCGCTTCAACCTGGCCAACGCCTGCGCGCGGGCCGGCAGGATGAAAGACGCCGAGAAGCACCTGGCGGTCTACGCCGAGCTGAGCGGCCGGAGCAAGGCTCACCAGGAGAAGGAGACCCAGATCAAGACGAGCAGCGTCAAGGCGATCCAGTTCATGCTCGACCGGCAGTACCCGGAGGCGCTGGCCGAGTACCGGCGCCTGGCCGAGAGCCACCCGGACTACGCCCCTCTCTACAGCGAGATTGGCCAGCTGCAGATCCGTCTCGGGCGCCGCGACGAGGCTCTCGAAACGCTGCGAAAAGCGGTCGCTCTCGATCCCAAGCTGAGCGATCCCCATTACCTGCTCGCCGGGCTGTACCGGGAGCGCGGCGACGCGCAGGCGGCCGAGCGGGAGCTCGAGATCTTCACGGCGCTCGAGACGATCCCCGAGGGGAAGTCGGGGTATTGATGGCGTTCTTGCGGTTCTCCCGGGCTGCCCGGCTCGCCGTCCTGCCCGCCGCTGCGCCGCTCGCCGCGGCCGCGATCCTCGCGGCCGCCTCCAGGCCCGTGACCTTCCAGGACGCCACCGCCGCGGCGGGATTCGACGGGATCGTCCACGTCCACGGCGGCACCGGGCGGAAGTACTACATCGAGACCGTGCCCCCCGGCGTCTGCTGGCTCGACTTCGATCGCGACGGCTGGCAGGACGTCTACTTCGTCCAGAGCGGGCCGCTTCCCGGATCGGCGCGGCCGGCCGGGACGCCCCACTCCCGCCTGTTCAGGAACCGGGGCGACGGCACGTTCATCGATGTGACGGAGAAC
Organism: Acidobacteriota bacterium; assembly: GCA_016177515.1. Classification (GTDB taxonomy): domain Bacteria; phylum Acidobacteriota; class Polarisedimenticolia; order Gp22-AA2; family Gp22-AA2; genus Gp22-AA3. The sequence continues at coordinate 4,500 of JACOUZ010000089.1, read as the reverse complement.
GCGGGGGCCGCCAACGCCTCCGGCTACGGCAACGGCTGCACGGCCGGCGACTACGACAACGACGGCGACCTCGACCTGTACGTCACCAACTTCGGGCCCTCCGTCCTGTACCGCAACAACGGCGACGGAACGTTCACCGACGTCGCCGGGCCGGCCGGCGTGAAGAACGGCCTGTACGCCGCCAGCGCCGCCTGGGCCGACTACGACAACGACGGCCGCCTCGATCTTTTCGTCGCCAATTACGTCGATTTCACCATGGACGACCAGAAGTTCTGCGGCAACCTCCCCCAGAACCGGCGCTCCTACTGCCACCCGGACGCGTACGGCGGCATTCCGGACGTCCTGTACCACAACGAGGGGAACGGCAGGTTCAAGGAGGTGGCGCGCGCCTCCGGCATCTGGGACCCCGGCGGGAAGGGTCTCGGGGTCGTGTGGCTCGACTTCGACGGGGATGGCGACCAGGACCTCTATGTCACCAACGATGCCACGATCAACACGCTCTACCGCAACGAGGGAAACGGCCGCTTCACCGACGTGACCCTGCTCGCAGGCGTGTGCTGCAGCGAGGACGGCAAGCCGGAGTCCGGGATGGGCGTCGACGCCGGCGACCTCGACGGGGACGGCTGGCAGGACCTGTTCGCGACGAATCTGAGTAACGAGGTGAACGAGTACTACCGCAACCTGGGCGGCAAGGGTCCTTTCGCGATCGACACGTACCCGGCCGGCCTCGGCGAAATCAGCCTTTTGACGACCGGCTGGGGGACCGACATGTTCGATTACGACAACGACGGCGACCTGGACATCGTCGTGACCAACGGCCACCCGATGGATGACATCGCCATGGACAGCGACATCATCACCTACGCGCAGCGCCCCTTCCTGTTCGAGAACGACGGCAAGGGGAAGTTCTCCGACGTCGGCAGGGAGCGGGGCGCCTACTTCGGCACCCTCGACACGGGCCGGGGCCTGGCCACCGCCGACTACGACAACGACGGCGACCTGGACATCCTGATCGCCTCCAGCAACCGCAAGGTGACGCTCCTGCGCAACGACGGCGGCAGCGCCGCCGGCCACTGGGTCACGCTGCGGCTCCAGGGGGTGCGCTCCAACCGCGACGCCATCGGGGCGCGCGTCACCGTGCGCGCCGGCGGCCACACCCAGGTCCACGAAGTGAGAAGCGCCAGCTCCTACCTGTCGCAGAACGACCTGCGCCTGCACGTCGGGGTCGGGGGCGCGACGCAGATCGAGTCGATCGAGATCCGCTGGCCCTCCAAGGTGCAGCGCGTCGAGAAGGTCGGCCCGGTCGCCGCCGACCAGTTCCTGCTGATCCGGGAGGGGAGCGGCATCGTCGCCAAAACCGCACCCGGCTCGGCAAGCCGCTGATCCCAGGGAGTTGAGCTATCCCCAGTTTCGGGTGGCGGGCCGCACCGCGTCGCGGCTCATGCTCGCGCGCGCGGGCTCCTGGGTGACCCTCTCATGCGCGACAGATGGTCGCCGAAGGTCCTGCGCGAGCGAGCATGAGCCACGACGCGGCAGTCCGGTCTGGCCCGGCACTCGAATCAGATATGGATGTCTCAGCCCAGGGAGCGCTTGACGTCAGGGGGGCGCCGCTTCTACCATTCCCGCACCCAGACCCCGTCCCGGAGAGCCGGCGGTCGCGGTGGCGCCTGCAATCGACGGCGCGCCGCCGGAGCCGTCCATGCTCGCGCGCGTCCGGAGCGCCACTCTTCTCGGCGTTGAAGCAATCCCCCTCATCGTCGAATGCGACATCAGCCGGGGCCTCCCCGGGATCCACACGGTCGGCCTGCCCGACGCCGCCGTGCGCGAGAGCGCCGACCGGGTCCGCGCCGCCATTCGGAATGCCGGCTTCGAGATTCCACCGCGCCGGATCACCATCAGCCTCGCTCCGGCCGATCTGCGCAAGCAGGGGGCCGCCCTCGACCTGCCGATCGCCCTCGGCATCCTGGTCGCGAACGGGGACGTCCCCTCCGGGCGCCTGGCCAACCTGCTTGTGATCGGCGAGCTGGCGCTCGACGGGGTGGTGCGCAACGTGCCGGGGTGCTTGCCGGCCGCGCTTTTGGCGCGCGAATCCGGGATCGAGGAAATTGTCGTCCCGCGGTCGAACCGGGAGGAGGCGCTGGCGGTCCCGGGGCCGGGAGTGCACGGCGTCGAGCGCCTCCTGGACGCCGTCGCGGTTCTGTGGGGAGCAAAAAAGCCCGAGCGGGCCACGGCCGCGACGTTCCAGGCGGCGCCGGCCGGGGGAGGGCTGGATCTCGCCGACGTCAAGGGCCAGGCGCACGCGCGCCGCGCCCTGGAGGTCGCCGCAGCCGGCGGTCATCATCTCCTGATGGTCGGGCCGCCCGGGTGCGGCAAGACGATGCTGGCGCGCCGCCTGCCGGCCATCCTGCCCCCGCTGGCGCTGGACGAGTCGGTCGAAGTCACCTGCGTTTACAGCGCCGCCGGCCTCCTGCGCCAGCCGGGCCTCCTGCGCCACCGGCCGTTTCGCGCCCCGCATCACACCATCAGCGGCGTCGGGCTGGTCGGCGGAGGCCGCGGACCCCGCCCCGGCGAGGTCACCCTGGCGCACCACGGCGTGCTGTTCCTGGACGAGATGGCCGAGTTCGGCCGCGGCACGCTCGACGTCCTGCGGCAACCATTGGAGGACGGTCTCGTGGTCATCACGCGCGCGGGGCAGGCCACGCGCATGCCCTGCCGGTTCGTCCTGGTGGGGGCGATGAACCCCTGCGTCTGTGGAAACCTGGGGCGGTCTGATCGCCCGTGCGCCTGCACGCCGTCGCAGGTGGCCCAGTACCGGTCGCGCGTGTCGGGGCCGCTTCTCGACCGTTTCGAGATTCAGGTCGAGGTGCCCCCGGTTCCCGTTGCGGATCTCGTCAAAGTCTCGCCCGGAGAGCCTTCTGCTGTCGTGGCGGCGCGCATTTTTGCAGCAAGGCGGAGGCGCAACGAGAATGAGGAGGTCGAGCCTGCGCCTTCGGTCGCTGCTCAAACAATCCTGCATCGAGCCATCCGCGGGCTCGGACTGTCGGCGCGCGCCCACGATGGCGTCCTGCGCGTCGCGCGGACGATCGCGCATCTCGAAGGCAGCCCCTCGATCGAGCCGCAGCACGTAGCGGAGGCCATCCAGTATCGCTGCCTCGACCGATCTCCAGTCCGATCAGAGAGATGACGCGTGACCCTTCCCGAAATTCCTGCTCCAGAAACGGGATCAATCAGTAGAGTCTTTCGTTTCCTCCCTGAGGCGGCAACCAGTCCGCGAACAAGAAGGGCGATGTCAGACAGACCCACCTCGGCGTGACTGTTTGACACCCCGCGGCGCCTTTGGCTACCATGGCCCGGCCATCGCCATCAAGCGTTCGAGCGGTTGGGACGACAGGCCACATGCGGCCGGGGCGGGGAGAAGCGCCCGCTTGCGGGTGTTTCCGGACCGGGCCGCCCGGGGATTCCACTCGGCGTGGGACGACACATCAAGATCAGGCTGGAGAGCCGCATCGGCTACGTGGATCTGGTCCACGAGCTGGCCGAGGGGCTGGCGCGCAGCGCCGGCTTCTCGAAGTCGTCGGCCCTGAACGTCGGCCTGGCGGTGCGCGAGGCGGTGATCAACGCCATCAAACACGGGAACGGCATGGACGTGAGGAAGCCGATCGAGGTGAGCTTCGAGCAGGAGGACGATCTGTTCCGGGTGCGCGTGCGGGACCGGGGACCCGGCTTCGACTGGGCCCACACGGCGAATCCGCTCGATCGGGAGAACATCTTTCGGACCAGCGGCCGGGGCATCTTCTTCATGAAGCACTTCGTCGACCGGGTTGCCTTCCAGCGCCGCCAGGGGAGGGGGACCGAGGTCGTTCTGGAGAAGCGGTTCGAACAGGCCGGCCGGGCCGGCCGCGGCGGCGAAGTCATGAAGAGGAGGAAGGGATGAAGGCCATTTCCAGGCACCACGGGAAGGTCACCGTCGTCGATCTCTCCGGAAAGATCACCATCGGGGAGGGGGACATCAAGCTGCGCCAGGCCGTGAACGCCATCCTGGACGAGGGGCGCAAGAACGTCATCCTCAACCTGGGCGGCGTGTCCTACATGGACAGCGCCGGCATCGGCGAGCTGGTGGCGTGCTTCAAGCGCGCCCGCGAGAAGGACGCGTCGCTCAAGCTCCTCAACCCGAACGGCAAGGTGCAGGACCTGCTGATCCTGACGAAGCTGCAGGAGATCTTTGACATCTACCGCGACGAGCGCGAGGCGCTGGCGAGCTTCTAGCCCCGTCACTTGACGGCACGTCCCCGGCAGGAGTATGAATGGGTCCTGACCGGGGAAGCCGCGACACCGCGCCCCGTCATTCCATCCTCATCCGCTCTCCTCGCCGTGGTGTCGGGCACCTCCCCCTGGAAGATGGAGGGCCACCTCATGACCGGACTATCCTGGTTGAAACGCCGCGGGCCTTACCACATCGAAACCCGCTCCCTGGCCGAGTGGCAGGTCATGCACGTGCGG
>JACOUZ010000019.1 GCA_016177515.1 Acidobacteriota bacterium | reverse complement strand
TTACGGGGCCGGCTCCACTTAAGGCCGCGGCCCGGGCGAAGTCACGGCGATGGCGGTTTTGTAATCGTCCCCACGGCAGCACCGCGCGCTGAGACATCCCCAGTTTCGAGTGGCCGGCCCGATCTGGCCCGCGACGCACCTCCGGTGATCTCTCCGCGCACGGGTCCGAAGGGCACCTCGTGTCATCGCCGCACCGGACCGGGACGCAGTGGGCCGCGTGCGGCCGGTCATCGCGCCCCGCCCAGGTGCAGCGATGACAGGGTCACGTCCCAGGTGGCGGAGAGAGGCATACCCAGCGGCAGGTGGCGGGCGGCAGCGCGGTGCGGCGATTTTGAGCCGCGCCATGCGGGCGAGAGGGCCTTCTAAAACCCCTCGCGAGCGAATATGAGCCGCACCGCGCTGCCGCCCGCCACCGGATACTGGGGATGGCTCAGGGCCGCGCGTCCTTGATCGGCGCCGCCGCGCGGTGCTACAGTCCGCGGCCATGCCGGAACTGCGGTTGTCGCCGGCCAGCCGGGAGCGGCGAGACGCGGCGTTGCGGAGCGCGGCGCGAGCGGTCGCCGCCGCGGTGCCTCGGGTGCGCGCCGCGCTCGCGGCCCTGGCCGCGGGGGCGATCGTCGGCGCGGGCGCCGCAGTGGCCTGCCGGGCGGAACGGCCGCCGGGCGCAACGTCCGCTGTCGGCGGCCCGGCGGCGCCGGCACCCGGGACGCCGGCAGGTCAGGCCGCGCCCGCGGGCGTTTCCGCCCCCTACGCCCATTTCCCCAACCTGGCCCTCGACAGAAACGTGCCCGTGCCGATGCGCGACGGCATCGTGCTGCGCGCCGACGTCTACCGTCCGGACGCGCCGGGGAAGTACCCGACGCTCGTTTACCGGACGCCGTACGGCAAGGACGATCTTTTCGAGTCGGGTTCCGAGCCGACGATCGGCCGGGCGGCGCACTCCGGCTACGCCGTGGTGGTGCAGGACGTGCGCGGGCGGTACCACTCGGACGGCGAGTTCCTGCCGTACCACCAGGAGGGTAAGGACGGCCACGACACGATCGAATGGGCCGCGGCGCAGCCGTGGAGCAACGGCCGCGTCGGCACCTTCGGACTGTCGTACCCCGGCGCCGTCCAGTGGCTGGCGGCGATGGAGACTCCGCCGCACCTGGTGTCGATCTTCCCGGCGATGACCTTCGCCACCGGCCGACACTTTTTCTATTTCGCCGGCGCCTTCAATCACGACTGGATGCGCTGGATTGAGCTGTACATTGCCCCGGACGTCAGGCTGCGCAAGGGGCTGCGCGGGGCGACGAGCGAGAAGGAGGCGGAGGCGGCATGGAACCGCCTGAAGTGGCAGTGGGAGTACTTCCTGCCGATCCGGGATTTCCCGCTCCTGAAAGACGTCGCCCCCTGGTACTACGACTGGCTGGCGCACCCCGACGACTCCGACTACTGGGCGTTCGCCGACGTCGTGGCGGCCCATGCGAAGATCGCCGTCCCGGCGCTCAACTTCTCCTCCTGGTACGACAGCAACTACGGGCCCCTTGGAGCGACCGCCAACTGGAGCGGCATGCGCAAGAACGGGGCGACCGAGCTGGCCCGCCGCGGCCAGCGGCTCATTCTCGGTCCCTGGGACCACGGCGACCCCGGCGAGAGCGAGACGAAAGTGGGCGAGCTGGAGTTCGGCCCCAGCATGACCCTCGACTACTACGGGCAGGTGATCAGATGGCACGATCGCTGGCTGAAAGGGATCAGGAACGGCATCGACGAGGGCCCGCCGGTGCGCCTGTTCGTGATGGGCGACAACGTCTGGCGCGACGAGAACGAGTGGCCCCTGGCGCGCACCGAGTACACGCCGCACTACCTGCGCGGGGCAGGCCGCGCCAACACCGCCTCGGGGGACGGAAGGCTGTCGAAGGACCCGCCGCCGGGCGGCGGAGGACAGGCGGGCGGGGAGACGCAGGCCGGGGCCCCGGCGTCCGAGCCTCCGGACCGATACCTCTACGACCCGCGCCGCCCGGTGGTCATCGAGAATTTCGAGGTGATGGGCCCGTACGACCGCTCGCGGCTCCAGTCCCGCCAGGACGTCCTGGTGTACACGACCGATGCCCTTCCGGAAGACGTCGAGGTGACCGGACCGATCACCGTGCACCTGTGGGCCGCCTCGAGCGCCGTGGACACCGATTTCTGCGTCATGCTCTACGACGTCCACCCCGACGGGCGGGCCTTCAACCTGATGCCCAACGAGGCGGGCATGGTCCGCGCCCGCTACCGCGACTCCGAGTCGGCGCCCTCCCTGCTGACTCCGAACGAGCCGGCCGAGTTCGTCATCGAGCAGATGGTCACCAGCAACGTCTTCAAGAAGGGGCACCGCATGCGTCTCGACGTGACCAGCAGCCGCTTCCCGTCGTTCGATCGCAACCCGAACACCGGCGATCCGTTCGGCACCTCGGACCGCATGGTGGCCGCCCGCCAGACCGTCTTCCACGACGCCGCGCACCCGTCCCGCGTCATCCTGCCGATCATTCCGCGCGGGAGCGGGAAGTAGAGGCTCGGGCACCTCCTCCGATCCACACGTCGGATCTCGAGAGGGATGGGCGCGACCCCGTCGCAGCATGACACGGGAACGTGGCTGCATGTTGACCGGAACCGCCGTCGGCGGTATATACGGGACATCTGGTGCAGTGATTCTCAAGGGGGGCGTCCCGTGCATGGCACGCGTGGTGGGGGGGCCCTGCTGCTGGGCCTGCTCTTCGGAGCCTGGGCCCCCGCCGGGGCCACCGTTTCGATCCAGAGCTTCTCCCTGGTGCCCGCCGAGCCGGACACCGGCGACCCGGTCGTCCTGTCGGCGGTGATCCAGTCGACCTCCTCCTGTGATTTTCTCGGGGCCTCGATCGCGTGGGGGCCGCAGCCCGAGCTGGGCGGGCAGGCCGGATGGGGAATCGACATCCGGTTCCGGGACGGCGTGCTGCCGGTGGTCAGCACCTGCCCGATCGGGACGCACTTCGGCACGCTCGTCGTGGCGTCGGGCGAGGGCGTGGTGCGGGCGCGGAACAACGGCATGGTGAACGACACCGCCTTCTTCACGCTGGGCGTCGTCCCCGGGCCGGCACCGGGGTGGTCCGGCCCCGCCCTGCACGGCGGATACCGGCTCCAGACTGTGAGCGCGGCGCTGACGGCGCTTCCGGGGCGCCTGGCGATGAGCGATCTCCTGCGGCGCCTGATCCTGCTCCTCGATCCGAAGACAGGAGAGGTGACGTCGTCGTTCTTCTCTCCGGGGACGGGGGACGTGCGGGGGCTGGCCTTCGACGGGACCAGCCTGTACGCCGCGGTGCGCGACACTCTGGCGCCGCGGATCTACAAGCTCGATCTCCTGGGGCGGGTCCTGGACGTCTTCCCGAGCCCGTTCATCTCCCCCGGCAGCGCGCCCCTGGAGGGGCTGGCGTTCCTGGACGGCGTGCTGTACGGCTCGTACGAGAGCCCGCCGACCCTTTTCGCCATCGACCCGGCCACTCATCAGAAGCTGTGGGAGCGGCCCCTGCCCGGCCGCATCCTGGCCTTCGACGCCGCTCCCGAAGGGCTCCTGGGGGCCGAGGCCACCGGCTCGTTCTACCTCATCGAGCCTTCGCCTGCCGGCGACGATATCCTCCTGTCCGATCCGATCGACAGCGGCATCACGACCTTCCCCAACCTGTCCGGCCTCGCGTACGACGGGTTCGGCACGTACGTCTGGGACTCGAACGCGAGCGAGATCCTGTTCATGCGCACGTTTGCGGTGTGGTGGGCCGTGGACGGGACGCTCAGGGCCTACGTGCCGCCTCCCGACCTGGCCGTGGACGTGATCCGAGGCGACCTTGACAACCTGGCGCAGCTGGCCGGCTACCTCGATCTTTCCTACTTCGGGCCGGCGGTCTGCCTGGCCAGCCGGAGCGCCGGGGGTGTCGTGCCGGAGGCGGATGACCCGCCGGCCGGCCACGCCTTCTTCTACCTGGCGCGCTTCCTCGACGCCTCGGGTAGCCCGGGCTCGTACGGGCGGACCTCATACGGCTTCAGGCGCATCGACTCGGGAAACGCCTGCCCCTGAAAAATCTTTCCTCGAGGCTTTCCCGGCTGGCGTATCCTGTCGCTCCGGCGGCGGGGCGCCGCCCGCCCTCCCCGGGGCGGGTTCGATGCGAGGAGATTCTTGGCGAGCAAGTACCTGCGCGACCCGGTCCACGGATCGATCGGCTTCGACAAGGAGCGGGAGAGGCTCATCATCGAGCTGATCAACACGCGCGAGTTCCAGCGGCTGCGCCGCATCCGCCAGCTCGGCGCGCTGTTCCTGACTTTCCACGGCGCGGAGCACACCCGCTTCACCCACTCGCTCGGCGTCGCCTGGATGGCGAAGCGCATCTTCGATGCGCTCCTTCTGGCCGGGCAGGTCCCGCAGAAGGGCCGCGCCCTGGAGCGCGCGCGCCTGGTCGCCATCGCCGCGGCGCTCTTGCACGACGTCGGGCACGGCCCGTTCTCCCACCTGTACGAGAAGGTGTTCAACGACCGCCGGCACGAGGAGTGGACGCGCCTGATCATCCGGCAGGCGCGCGGCGAGGCCGGGCGCCTGCTGCGCCGGGCCGGCATGGTGGACGAGATCCTGGGCGTGTACGGGCGCACCTACCGGCCGGCCTTCGTGTCGGACATCGTCTCGTCGCAGCTCGACGCCGATCGCCTCGACTACCTGCTCCGCGACTCGTTCATGACCGGGGTCGCCTATGGAAAGTACGATCTCGACTGGATCCTGACGAACCTGAGGCTGGCGCGGCGCGGCCGCGAGACCGGGGCGGCGCGGGGGCGGAGGGGCCCGGACGGCGAGCTGCGGCTGGCGATCAACGGGTTGAAGGGATACCACGCCGCCGAGCAGTTCGTGATCGGGCGCTACCTGATGTACCAACAGGTCTATTACCACAAGACGAGCCGGGCGGCGGAGCAGATGATCCGCACCGCCCTGCAGCGGCTGGTGGACGCGCACAGAGAGACCGGCGCGCTCCCCGATCCCTGTCCGGCGTCCATCCGCAGGCTGGTGGAGACGCGCGGCGATCTATCCGTCGAGGAGTACCTGCGGTTGGACGACTGGCTGTTTCTCTCGGCCTTCCAGGAGTGGGCCCTGGCGCCGCCGGGCAAGGTCGATCCGATCCTGCGCGACCTGTGCGACCGGATCACCAGGCGGCGCCTGTTCAAGACGGTGCGGCTGACCGCCGACACGCGGCACAAGGCGTTCGGCCAGGCGATCGAGGAGATCAACGGCCTGTTCCGCCGGAAGGGATTCGACCCGCGCTACTACCTGCTGGAGGACGACGCCACGGACCTGCCGTATCGCGACCTGGCCTATTCCGACCGGATGGGCACGGCCCCCGAGGACATCGGCCTGGCGGTGCGCGGCCGCATCGTCGGCTACATGTCGGAGCGCACCGTCTCGCCGCTGATCGACTCGATCCGCAACGAGCCGCGCAAGCTCCAGCGCCTCTGTTTTCCGGCGGCGATGCGCGCGCTGGTCGAGCGGCGCCTCAAGGCGTTCATCGTGAGCGAGCGCCAGTAGCGGGTGGCGGGCCGCACCGCGTTGCGGCCAGCCACCTGCCTCTGGGACTGCCTCAGGCTTCGGGGCGCTTGACGCGCCGGGAAGAGCAGGGTACCGTCTGCTTCCTTCGGTTCATTGGTGCAGGGGGTACGAGTGCGAGTCGTGAGATGCCAGGGAATGAAAGTCGCCGGGTCGCTCGCCTGGCTGGCGGCGGCGTGCGCCGTCTTGATCACGACGGCGCCGCCGGCAGCGGCGCAACTGCCGTCGGAATCCCCCGGCCCTCCGGCGGGGGGGGCGGAGGGAGCGCCGGCGGCCGCGTGGGAGGAGCCCGGGGCTCCGGGGGCCGAAGACCCGACGCGCACGGCCGGCGGAACGCTGAAGGTGTTCCTGGCGTCGCGCGACTACCGGACGATCAGGAGGCTGAAAGGCGTCATGACCGAGAAGCTCCAGGCGCGCTTCGACCATGACTCCGCGCCGTTCAACGGAAAAAGGACCAACCGCCTGGTCGCGTTCGATTTCACCGAGAAGGACCTGAAGCCGTCCCGCCCGCCGAAGCCCGGGCCGAACGGGCCGGTGGCGGCCTACGCCGCCACGGTGCGCAGCCTGTGGGCCGAGCAGGGAGAGGCGACGGAGTTGCGCACCGAGTCGGCCACCCTGGCGCAGCGGGAGGACGGCCTGTGGCGCGTCGCCGATCTCGCGCCGTCCGGATCGGAAAAGCTGCGATTCGCCGAGGCGGTCGCTGGCGTGACGACGCTGCGCCTGGTCCTGCGCGCCTGGCACCGGGGCGATCTGGTGGGAGCCCGGAGCCACCTGAGCGGCGCTTTTCTCAAGAAGTACGCCGGACGAGACGAGGCACTGGCGGCGCTCTTCGCGCCGTCCGGGGGCAGGGCCCACGCCGCCTACCAGATCGTGGACTTGGCGCCCCGGGGGACAACCGGCGCCGTGGCCCGCGTGCGGTTTTACGAAACGGTGATCGGAGAGCCGGGGCCGATCGACGGCATGTTGCGCACCCTCAAGATGATCCGCAAGGGGTCGCGCTGGCTCGTAGATGGCTGGGACTGAGCCGGAATCCGGCCCTTCGATGTGTCGTGCGCCGGCGGCCCGACCATTATCCGAAGTATAATGACCGTTCAGGAGGACTGGTTGGCTCACACCCCCCCGACGGCCCGATTCGGAGACGATGATCGATTCCACGATGAATGCGGCGTGTTCGGGGTCTTCCATCATCCCGAAGCCGCGAACCTGACCTATCTGGGGCTCCACGGCTTGCAGCACCGCGGCCAGGAGTCGGCGGGCATCGTCTCCTCGAGCGGCGAGCGTCTCTACGAAGAAAAGGGTATGGGGCAGGTCGCCCGCATCTTCAAGAAGAAGCAGCTGCGGCGGCTGAAGGGCGACCTGGCCATCGGGCACGTGCGCTATTCGACGGCCGGCAAGAGCAGCCTGGTGAACGCGCAGCCGCTCGTGATCGACTCGTGCAAGGGGGAGCTGGGCATCGCCCACAACGGCAACCTGGTGAACGCCTACTCGCTGCGCGACGTCCTGGAAAAAGACGGATCGATCTTCCGCACCAACAGCGACACCGAGGTGGTCCTGCACCTGATCGCGCGCTCGCGCAAGGACGACCTGGAGGCCGCCATCGTGGACGCCCTGAAGCAGGTGCAGGGGGCGTACTCGCTGATCTTCATCGCGCGGGACCGCATCATCGGCGTGCGCGACCCGCGCGGCTTCCGGCCGCTGTCGCTCGGACAGCTGGGAGACGCGCAGGTGATCAGCTCGGAGTCGTGCGCCTTCGACTTCATCGACGCCGCCTTCGTGCGCGACGTCGAGCCGGGCGAGATGGTGGTGATCAGCGCGGCCGGCGTGAAATCGTACCGGCCGTTTCCGCCGGAGCCGGTGTCGCAGTGCATCTTCGAGTACGTCTACTTCTCGCGGCCCGACTCGCTGGTATTCGGCCGCGGCGTGCACGAGATCCGCAAGCGCCTGGGACGCGAGCTGGCGCGCGAGCAGCCCGTGGAGGCCGACGTGGTCGTGCCGGTGCCGGACTCGGGAATGTACGCGGCGCTGGGGTTCTCCGAGGAGTCGCGCATCCCCCTGGAATTCGGGCTGGTGCGCAACCATTACGTCGGGCGCACGTTCATCGAGCCACGCCAGTCGATCCGCCACTTCGGCGTCCGGCTGAAGCTCAACCCGGTGCGCGCGCTCCTGCAGGGCAAGCGGGTCGTGCTCATCGACGACTCGATCGTGCGCGGCACCACCAGCCGGAAAATCGTCTCGATGGTCCGCTCGGCCGGGGCGCGCGAGGTTCACATGCGAATCTCGTCGGCGCCCACCGTCGGACCGTGCTACTACGGCGTGGACACCCCGCGGCGCGCGGAGCTCATCGCCTCCTCGCACACGGTGGACGAGATCCGCAGGCACATCCGGGCCGACTCGCTCGGCTATCTGTCGCTCCAGGGGATGTACCGCGCGGTGGGCGAGAGCCGGTCGTTCTGCACGGCATGCTACACGAACAAGTATCCTGTCCCGTTTCCCAAGGAGGAAGAGGCACACGGGATGGTTTCGGGCCGCAGGTAGTGCCTCTTTCCATTCAGCCAGAGGTGACACCATGACCACGCAGGCGATTCCGAATGCGGCCGGCGGCCACAACGCCTCGCGGCCCTACGTTCCGGCGCGGCCGACCATCCCGATCGACGACGTCCTCCTGGCGGACCGCTTCAACAAGTTCGAGCAGGGCGCCCGCAAGATCCGCTGGGACGCCCAGGGGCCCGTCCAGATCGACTGGTCGACCTTCGACCGCAGCAAGCTGACCCTAGACAACCTCCTGGTCGTCAAGCTCGTGACCTTCGTCGAGTCGTACGCCGACGTCTACACCTCCCTCCTCCTGGAGAGTTTCTGCACCAACGACACGATGGCGACCTTCTTCCAGCTCTGGGAGAGGGAGGAATCGAACCACGCCGAGAAGCTGGTGGGGTACCTGGAGACCGTCGGGCTGGACCGCGAGGACCTGCGCGTGGCGCTGCAGCGGCCGCGCTCGCGGAAGTTCTCCGTGCCGTACGTCAAAACACCCCTGCAGGCCAACTGCTTCACGTACTGCCAGGAGCTCCTGACCGCGTTCTTCTACCAGATGTTCCGGCGCACGGTGCAGGAGCCCCTGCTGAACGAGATCCTGACCAAGATCATCGCCGACGAGTGGCGGCACTTCCACTGGTACGAAAACGTCCTGAAGATGCACCTCGAGACCGACCGGAAGAAGACGATCGAAGAATGCATCCCGGTGTTCGAGAACTTCGCCATGCCGGGCAACCAGATCCTCGGCCCCGAGTACGAGATCCTGACCGACGAGATCATCAAGCGGATGCGCTTCTCGACCTCGGAGATCTTCCAGATCGGCAAGACGGTCACCTCGACGTTCGGTCTCATCGAAGGCGGCCGGATGATCGCGCGCTCGTCCTACGCGCGCGACATGAAGGACGTCGTCATGCGCAAGAAGGCCCCCAAGCCGCAGCACGAGGAGATCGTCCGCTCGTTCACCGCCGACCTCGAGAGGGCGCTTGGCGCGAGTCCCGCCTGACCATCAGGCCCCGGAGCCCGCCCCGATGCCGTCCGCGCCCGCACGATCCGGCCTCGCGCGCCTGGCGATCAACACGATCAAGGCCCTCGCCATCGACGCCGTCGAGCAGGCGAAGTCCGGCCATCCCGGGATGCCGATGGGGGCGGCAGACTACGCGTTCTTTCTCTGGACGCGCCACCTGCGCTTCGATCCCGGCGACCCGGGCTGGCCAGACCGCGACCGCTTCGTCCTGTCGGCCGGGCACGGGTCGATGCTCCTGTACGCCCTCCTGCACCTGTGCGGCTACGACCTGCCGCTCGAGGAGATCAGGAGATTCCGCCAGTTAGAGAGCAGGACGCCGGGACACCCGGAGCACGGTTGCGCCCCCGGCGTCGAGACCACCAGCGGGCCCCTCGGGCAGGGCTTCGGCAACGCCGTCGGCATGGCGATCGCGGCGAGAATGGCCGCCGATCGCTTCAACACCCCGGACCATCGGATCGTCTCCCATCGCACGTGGGTGATCGCCAGCGACGGCGACCTGATGGAAGGCGTGTCCGGCGAGGCGGCTTCAATAGCCGGCCACCTCGCCCTTTCGAACCTGACGGTCCTCTACGACGACAATCACATCACCATCGAAGGCAACACGGACCTGGCGTTCTCGGAGGACGTCTCGCGCCGCTTCGAGGGGTACGGCTGGTCCGTAGAGCGCATCGACGGCCACGACCACGGCGCGATCCTGGAGGCGCTCGACCGGGCGGCGCGCGAGACCGCACGGCCCGGCCTGATCCTCGCGCGCACCCACATCGCCCATGGGAGCCCCGGCAAGCACGACTCGGCCGAGGCGCACGGCTCCCCGCTCGGGCCCGAGGAGGCGGCGGCGACGAAGGCGGCCATCGGCTGGCCGCCCCAGCCGCCGTTCCTGGTGCCGGACGAGGTGCGCGCCCTGTTCGCCGCCCGCGCCGATGAGGGCCGCCGGGCGCGCGAGGAGTGGCGGCGCCGGTTCGAGGCCTGGAGCCGCGCGCATCCCGACAAGCGGGCCCTCTGGGACCGTTATCAGGCGCGCGACGTGCCCGGGGACCTGTTCCATCGTCTCCTGCAGGTCGTGGCCCCCGCGGGCGCCTCGCCGGCCGCGGGAAAGCCCGAGGCCACGCGCGTCACCTCCGGGAGGGTGCTGCAGAAGGCGGCGGAGCTGGTGCCGTCCCTGTGCGGCGGCAGCGCCGATCTGGAGCCTTCCACCAAGACGTACATCAAGGGGAGCCCGCCGATCAGCCACTCATCGTTCGCCGGGCGCAATTTCCACTTCGGCGTGCGCGAGCACGGGATGGGAGCCGTGCTGAACGGCCTGGCCCTCCACGGCGGGCCGATCCCGTACGGCGCGACGTTCCTGATCTTCTCCGACTACATGCGCCCGCCGATCCGTCTGGCGGCCATGTCGAAGCTCCAGGTGATCTACGTCTTCACGCACGACAGCGTCTTCCTGGGGGAGGACGGGCCGACGCACCAGCCGATCGAACAGATCCCGGGGCTGCGTTTGGTCCCCAACCTGACCGTGGTCCGGCCCGCAGACGGGCTCGAGGTCGCCATGGCCTGGACGCTGGCGCTCCAGCGCCGGGACGGCCCGACGGCGCTGGTCCTGACGCGCCAGGACGTGCCTCCCCTGAAGCGCCCGGCCGGTTTCGATCCCGGGGTGCTGTTCCGCGGCGGCTACGTCCTGTCGGAGGCGGGAGCGGGGGGGGCGCGGGTCGTCCTGATCGCCACCGGCTCCGAGGTCGGGCCGGCCCAGGAGGCGCAGGAGATCCTGGCGGCCGCGGGGATCGCCTCGCGCGTCGTGTCGATGCCGTGCCCCGACCTGTTTCTCGGGCAGCCGGAGGAGTACCGGCGCGCCGTCGTCCCGCCCGGCGCGAAGACAGTCGTGATCGAGGCCGCCCGCCTCGCCGGCTGGGAGCGCGTGGCGGGACACGAAGCGCTCCTGATCGGCCTCGATCGGTTCGGCGCCTCCGCACCCTGGAAGGTGATCGCGGAAAGGCTCGGCTTCACCGGCCGGGGAATCGCGGAACGCATCCGCCTCTGGCTCGGCGCCTAGCGGCGCCGCCCGCCGTGCGCACTGCCTGCAACCTCCTCGAACACGCTCTGGCCGTCGAGCGGCAGGTCGCAGTACTCGGCGCCTCCCGCTTCATCGACAGACTGTTCCGGGGCGACGCGTCGCTGTGGGGGCGCGATCTCGCCGCCCGCAGGCTCATCCGCAACCGGCTGGGGTGGCTCTGCGCCCCGGAGCGGATGCTCCGCCTGGTTCCCCGCCTCGACGCTTTTGCCCGAGGGGTCCGCCAGGAGGGGATCCGGCACGTCCTGCTCCTCGGCATGGGAGGCTCGAGCCTGTCCGTCGAGGTGTTCGGGAGTGTCTTCCCGGCGCCGCCCGGCTTTCCGGGAATCACGCTCCTCGACAGCACCGTGCCGTCGGCCGTGCGGCGCGTCGAAGCCGCCCTCGATCTCTCGAAGACCCTGGTCGTCGTCAGCAGCAAGTCGGGGACGACGGGGGAGACCATAGCACTCCAGGCCTACTTCTGGTCCAGGGCCCGGCGCCTGCTCGGCCGCGGCGCGGCGCGGCGCTTCGCCGCCATCACCGATCCCGGCTCGCCGCTGGCGGAGGAAGCGTCGGCGCGCGGCTATCGTGGCGTCTTCCTGAACCCACCCGACGTCGGCGGGCGCTACTCGGCGCGCTCTTACTTCGGCCTGGTCCCCGCGGCGCTCGGCGGCGTCGACATCGGCACGCTACTGCGGCGGGCCGCCGCCATGCTGGAGCGGTGCTCGCCGGGGGTGCTCGCCGCCGAAAACCCGGGCCTCGCCCTCGGCGCCGCCCTGGGCGTCCTGGCGCGCCACCGGCGCGACAAGATCGTTCTCCTGATCGATCCGGCCCTCAAGTCATACGGCCTCTGGATCGAGCAGCTGCTCGCCGAGAGCACCGGCAAGGGCGGGCGGGGCCTGGTGCCGGTGGTGGCGCGCGGCGCGCTTTCGGCGCTGCGCCGCGAGCTGGCGGGGCAGGACCGGGCCGCGGTCGGCGTCGTTCTCGAGCGTAGCCGCGGCGCCCGGGCGATCCAGTCGCTGCTCGAAGCGGCCGGGCGCGGGCGGGCCGGTGGCACGCCGGGCATTCTCCTCACCCTCCGGGACAGGCACGACCTGGGGGCCTCGATGCTGCAATGGGAGATCGCCACCGCCGTCTGCGGCGCGGTTCTGGGAGTGAACCCGTTCGACGAGCCGAACGTCGCGGAGAGCAAGTGGAACACCGAGGCGCTCCTCGAAGAGCACGCCGCCACCGGGCGATTCGGGGAGGAGGAGCCGGCGTTTGTGGAGGGACCGGCCCGCGTGTACCTGGGCGCCCTGCCGCGTCCCGCCGGCGCGCGACTCGCCGGGGCGCTGCGCTCGCTGCTGTCGCGGGCGCGCCGGGGCGACTACCTGTCGGTCCTGGCATACGTCGATCCGGGGGACAGGGTTCTGGCCTCCTCCCTCGAGCGGTTGCGCGCCGGCCTCGCCTCCCGCACGGGCCTCGCGACGACCGCCGGCTACGGCCCGCGCTACCTGCACTCGACCGGACAGCTCCACAAGGGGGGCCCCGGGACCGGCCTGTTCATCGAGGTCGTGCCGGATGACGCGGCCGATCCGGCGATTCCCGGGCGGCCCTTCGACTTCGAGGCCTTCAAGCAGGCGCAGGCGTTGGGGGACCATCGTGCGCTCCGGCGCCGTAACCGGCGTGTCCTGCGGGTGCGCTATGCGGGGGGCGCCCGCGCGGCCGTCCGGGCGATCCTCCGGGCTCTGCGATCGCAGGCGGCGCCGGCCCGGATCTCGCGCGGGCACGGTGCGCCCAGGAGCCACGCGCGCCGGGGCGGCGCAGGCCGCCACACGCGCCGGCGGGCGCGATGAGCGCGGGTGGTCCCTCGATCCGCGCGCCCGGGCCGGCGGTGCCCGAGGGCGACGACCACTTCGAACGCCGGATGAAGACCGCCGGCCTCGCTGCAGGCCCGCTGGCGGCCATCGCCGTCTTCCTGGCGAATCCGGGAAGCCATCCGCCGGAAGGACGGCGCCTCCTGGCGGTCCTGGCGCTGACCATTTGCTACTGGGTGACCGAGGCGATCCCCCTTCCCGCCACGGCGCTGCTCGCGTCGGCGCTGTGCATTGTGCTCGGGGTCGCCCCGGCGCGCGCCGTCCTGGCGCCATACGCCGATCCGGTCATCTTCGTCTTCGTCGGGAGCTTTCTCCTGGCCGAGGCGTTCACCCGGCACGGACTGGATCGGCGCGTGGCCGCAAAGCTCCTGGGCAGCGGCCGGTTCGCGCGCCGCCCCCTCGGGCGGATGCTCGGCGTCGGCGGCGCCTCGGCCATCGTTTCGACCTGCCTGTCGAACACCGCGACGGCCGCCCTGATGACGCCGATCGCCATCGGCGCCGTGCGCGACGACGGCGTGCCGGCCGGACGCCGGGCCCCCGCCTGGGTCAGCGGGGTGATCCTGATGGTCGCCTACGGCGCCTCGATCGGCGGCATGGCGACGCTCATCGGCACTCCGCCCAACCTTCTGGTCGCTGGCTTCCTCGACCGCCTGACCGGCGTGCACGTCGGGTTCGTCGGCTGGTTCCTGTTCGCCGCGCCGATCGCATTCGTACTGTTCGCCGTGTCCACCGCCTGGACCCACCTGGTCCTCGGGCGCGCCGCCGGATCGCCTGGCCACGCGGTCGCCCCGGCGCCCAGCGCCGCGGCGGGTCGGGCGCTCGCGGCCGGGACGGAAGGCGCCCCCGCCGCCGGGACGGACGGCGAGCCCGTGGCCGGGACGCCCGGCGCGCTCTCGGCCGGGGCGCGCTGGACCCTGGCGGCGTTCGCCCTCGCCGCCGCACTCTGGACGGTGCCGTCGCTCGCGGCGATCGTCCTCGGCCCGTCCTCGGCCTTCGCCAGGGGGCTGGAGAAGCATCTGCCCGAGTCCGGCGTCGCCATCCTGTGCGCCACGCTCCTGTTCATAGCACCCGTCGACTGGCGGGCGCGCCGGTTCGCCCTCTCCTGGGAGGACGGGCGGCGGGTCAACTGGGG
>JACOUZ010000090.1 GCA_016177515.1 Acidobacteriota bacterium | reverse complement strand
TTTCTTCCCCTGCTCCACGAGATCCAGGGCCTCCATGCGGGACTGGGCCAGGATCCCGGCGCGCACGATCTCGGACACGCGCTTGCCCTGCTCGATGAGCGCCGCGACCTCGCGCCGCGCCCGCGCCAGCGTCTCCTGGTGCCGGCGCGCCGCCTCCTCCGCCTCGGCCCGGGCCTTCTGGGCCGCATCGAGCGACTCCCGGATCGTCCTCTCCCGCTCCTCGAGCGTCGCCATCAGCGGCCCCCAGGCGAACTTGCGCAGGAGGAAGGCCAGGATGACGAACGTGATGATCGTCCAGAGGATCGTTCCGACATCGGGTGTGATCAGGCGCTCCCCCATGGCCTGCTCCTCCTACTTGAACGCCAGCAGGATGCAGATGACCAGGGCAAAGAACGTGGCGCCCTCGATGAGGGCCGCCGCGATGATCATCCCGACCCGGATGTCGCCCGACGCCTGAGGCTGCCTCGCGGTGCCTTCCATCGCGGCCGCCGCCAGACGACCGATTCCCGCCGCACCGCCGATGATGGCCAGCCCCGCGCCGATTCCGGCGGCGAAATGCGCCAGTGAGTTGCCCAGCTCCATGCGCCGTTCCTCCTTGAGTGTGACGAACCGGCCGGCCCCCCGCGGGCCGCCCGTCAGTTCCGGACCCCGTCAATGCTGTGGATGCACCGTCATGCCGATGAACAGCGAGGTCAGCATCGTGAAGATGTAGGCCTGCAGGAAGGCGACCAGGATCTCGATGCCGTTGATGAACAGGGCGAACGGCACCGTCAGGACCGCCCCGACCCACGCCTTCTGGAGAATGAAGACCAGGCTGATGAGCGCCATGATGACGACGTGCCCAGCCGTCATGTTGGCGAACAGACGCACGCAGAGCGTGAACGGCTTGGTGAACATGCCCAGGATCTCGACCGGGATCATGATCGGCATCAGCCAGGCCGGCAGACCGTGCGGCACCAGGTTCTTTAAGTGGCCGACGACGCCGTACGCGCGCATCCCCGCGACCTGGATCATGACGAACGCCATTCCCGCCAGCCCCGCCGTCACGCCGATGTTTCCGGTGGCGGTCGCCATGTACGGGATGAGGCCCAGCAGGTTGCAGAGGAGAATGAAGACGAACGTGCTCAGAAGATACGGCACGAACCGATCGCCGTGGTGCCCGATGTTCTTGCGCGCCAGCTCGTCGCGCACGAACACCACGATCGCCTCCATGACGTTGTGCATTCCCCGCGGCGCCGGGGCACGCCGGCGCGCCGCCAGCCAGAGGGCGAGCAGGATGACCAAGGAGGCGATCCACATCATGACCGCGTGCTTGGTGATCGGCAGCTCGTAGCGTCCCAGGTGCAGCGTCGGCAGGTGGACCTCGCCCACGAACGGCAGCTCGAGGGTCCGCGAGTCCAGGATGTGGTGGAAAATGAAATCGCCGGCCTGGAACGGCCCGTGATGCCCGGCGCCCTCCACGGCCGCGTGCGCGGCGCCTTCGGCCGCCGCCGCGCCTTCGGCCGCGTGTCCGGCCGTCTCCTGCGCCATCATGCTCCCGACCTCCGCCCCGCCAGTCCCTTCAGCACGAACCACAGCTCCAGCACCTGGAACACCAGGTAGAACCCCAGAAGCGACACGGCCGAGGCGATCCGATCGAACGCCGGCGCCCGCAGCGCCACGTAGACCAGCACCCCGCCGAACACCAGGAGGCGCCCCAGGATCCCGAGCACCAGCGCCCCGAAGAACTGCGTCTGGCCGCGCCCGAACGACCAGGCCAAAAGCCCCATCCCGCCGATCGCGCCGAACGACGCCAGGGCCGCCCCCAGGATCACGCCGCGCGCCACCGGTCCCTCGAGCCCGCCGCGCCACAGGGCGGCCGCCGCCGAACCGGCCGCCGCGATCAGGAGGACCAGCGCCGCGTAGCGCAGGATCACGGGCCGTCCCCTCCCGGCCCCCGCCCGCCGGGCGGCAGGACCAGCCGGAAGAAATTAACTTATCCGCCGATCATCCCCAGGATCAGGCCGGCCAGGAGCAGCCAGGGCTTGGTCCCGAAGCGCCGGTCGAGCCAGTAGCCGATCGCCCCGAAGGCCACCACTGGGGCGACCAGCATCGTGCCGACCTGTCCGTACCTCCGCGCATCGTCGACTGGTCCGCGTCTCACGATGCCCAGGGCGCCAGGTCCAGGATCGACTTCTCCGCGAAGGCGATGATCGGCTGCGGATAGACTCCGAAGAGCAGCGTGAACACGATGCAGGCCAGGAGCGCCGCCCGCTGTCCCCAGGACGGCGCGAAGCGCTCGGCGTCCTCCGGCGCCCGGATGTACATGTTCACGACGACGCGGACGTAATAATAGAGCGAAATCGCGCTGTTGATCACCGCCACGACCGCCAGCCACGCGTACCCGGCCTTGATCGCCGCCCCGAACAGGAACCACTTGCCGATGAAGCCGGCCGTCGCCGGGATGCCGGCGAGCGACAGCAGGAAGACCAGCATGGCGAAGGCCGCCCAGGGGGCGCGCCGTGACAGCCCGGCGAAGTCCGCCACGCGGTCCCCCGCCACCTGCTCGCGCTTGAGGGCGATCACCAGGGTGAACGCCCCGATGTTCACAAAGGTGTAGATGAGCAGGTACAGGAGGACCGCGGTCAAGCCGTACTCCCGCGTCTCGACGCTGCCCTTGAGTCCCACCGCGACCAGTCCCAGCAGGACGTAGCCGGCGTGCGAGATTGACGAGTACGCCAGCATCCTCTTCATGTTGTCCTGCAGGATGGCGGCGACGTTGCCCAGCGTCATGCTGGCCACCGCCAGGATCGCCAGGAGCGTCGCCCAGCGGTCTCCGAGCGGCAGAAAGCTCATCGCGAGGAGGCGCGCCAAAACGACGAAGGCCGCCGCCTTGGATCCCGTGGACAGGAACGCCGTCACCGGGGTCGGCGCCCCCTCGTAGGCGTCCGGCGCCCACATGTGGAAGGGCACCGCCGCGATCTTGAACCCCAGGCCCACGGTTACCAGGATCACTCCCAGGATGAAGATCGGGGCCTCGGGGGAGGCCAGGGCCATCCTGGCGCGCGAAAAGCCGATGAGCGCGAGGCTCGTCGTCGAAGTCGTCCCGTAAACGAGCGAGAGGCCGTACAGGAAGATGCCGGTGGAAAAACCCCCGAGCAGGAAGTACTTCAGGGCGGCCTCGTTCGACTTGCGGTTGGCCTTCAGGAACCCGACGAGAACGTAGAACGCCAGGGCCATCGTCTCGATCGACACGAAGATCGTGACCAGGTCTCCCGCGGAGGCCATGAACATCATGCCGACGACCGCGAACAGGATCAGGGAGTAGTACTCCCCCACGTTGGCGCGCTCCAGGTCCAAATAGCGGCTCGACACGAGGATGGTGAGCATCGCCGCCAGGAGGAACACCACCTTGAAGAAGATGCTGAAGGCGTCGACGACGAACATGCCGCTGAAGCCGATGGTCATCGAGGGGACGCGCAGGGCCTCGAGCCCGAAGTTCCGGACGAACGCCAGGACCGCGGCGAGCGTCGTCAGGCAGGCCAAAATCGCCAGGGCCGGGGCCCAGATCCTGCGGCCCCGGTCGGAGATCGTCGACAGGCCGAGCATCAGGAAGGCGCTCACGGTGAGCACCAGCTCCGGCGCGATCAGGCGCAGGTGGTTCGGGTCGAACGCCG
Organism: Acidobacteriota bacterium; assembly: GCA_016177515.1. Lineage (GTDB taxonomy): Bacteria > Acidobacteriota > Polarisedimenticolia > Gp22-AA2 > Gp22-AA2 > Gp22-AA3. The sequence continues at coordinate 2,731 of JACOUZ010000090.1, read as the reverse complement.
GGTTCATCGACCCAGGGCCCCCCGGGCGGCCGTTGCTTCGGCCGCCGCCTGACCGCCCGTCTCGGCGGCCGAGAGCCTTGCGGCGATCTCCGCCACCGGCTTTTCCAGGATGCGGAACAGCGGCTTCGGGTACAGCCCGATCCAGAAGCAGCAGACCACGATCGGAGCGAGGGTCATGATCTCGCGGAGGTCGAGGTCCTTCAGCCTGGCGTTCTCGGGGTTGTCGAGCTTGCCGAACATGGTGCGCTGATAGAGCCAGAGCATGTAGGCTGCGCCCAGGACGATCCCCAGGACGCCGCACACCGCCCAGAACATCCCGCCCACGCGCAGGCCGAGCCACGGCACGCTGAAGCCGTACCCGGCCGGGATGGCGAACGCCCCCACCAGGATGGTGAACTCGCCGATGAAGCCGTTCAGCGTCGGCAGGCCGATCGAGGACATCATGATGATCATGAACAGGGTGGCGAAGATCGGCATCTGCTTCGACAGCCCGCCGAACTCGGAGATCATGCGGGTGTGCCGCCGCTCGTAGATCAGGCCGACGATGAGGAAGAGCGCCCCCGTCGACAGGCCGTGGTTGATCATCTGCAGGATGCCGCCGTTCAGCCCCTGCTGGTTGAGGGCGAACACACCCAGCATGCAGAACCCGAGGTGGCTGACCGAGGAATACGCCACCAGCTTCTTCCAGTCCTTCTGCACCATGGCGACCAGGGCGCCGTACAGGATCCCGATCACCGACAGCGCCAGCATGTGCGGCAGGTAGTGACGCGTGGCGTGGGGCAGCATCGGCAAAGAGAAACGCACGAAGCCGTAGGTCCCCATCTTCAGGAGGACGCCGGCCAGGATCACCGACCCGGCGGTGGGGGCCTCGACATGCGCGTCGGGCAGCCAGGTGTGGAACGGGAACATCGGCACCTTGATGGCGAAGCCGATGAAGAACGCCAGGAAGACCCACTTCTGCATCTCCAGCCACTCCGGCTGGGTCAGGGGCCCTAGGACGCGGATGAATTCGGTGATGTCGAAGGAGTACCCGCCGCCCGTGACCCGGGGATAGAAGAAGTAGACGGCCAGGATGCCGAGCAGCATCAGGACCGAACCCAGGAGCGTGTACAGGAAGAACTTGATGGCGGCGTACAGCTTCCGCGGCCCGCCCCAGATGCCGATCAGGAAGTACATCGGCACCAGCATCGCCTCCCAGAAGATGTAGAACAGGAAGAAGTCGAGGGAGATGAACACGCCGAGCATCCCGGTCTGCAGGAGCAGCATGAAGACGTAGTACTCCTTCACGCGCTCGGTGACCGCCGTCCAGGACGACAGGATGGAGAGGAAGCCCAGGAAGGTGGTCAGGAGCAGGAGCAGGAGCGAGATGCCGTCGATGCCGATGTAATACTGCACGCCGATCGACGGGATCCAGGAGAGCCGCTGCTCGAACTGGAAGCCGCCGCGGTCGGCGTCGTACAGGAAGAACAGCGGCACCGACAGCAGGAAGTCGGCCAGGGCGATCCAGGTGGCGGCGTGCATGATCAGGGCCTTCTTCTCCTTGTCGGCGAACAGGAGCGCCAGGGCCCCGAAAAGCGGCAGGAAGGTGACGAGGTTCAGGGCGTTGTCCACATACCAGTGCGGCATCTTTCAGTCCCCCGCGTTCAGTGGCCCGTGGAGAGCAGGTAGACGCTCACCAGGACGAAGATCCCGAAGATCATGGCCGTGGCGTACGACTGCACGATCCCGGTCTGCAGCTTCTTGAACATCCACGAGAACCCGCGCACGGTGTAACCGGCGAGGTTCACGAGCCCGTCCACGATGTAGGTGTCGAAGCCGACCGACGTGTACGACCCGGCCAGGGTGACGTACCCCGCGGTGTTCACCAGCCCGTCCACCACCCAGCGGTCGAACCAGGCGGCGCCGCGGCACAGGGCGTCGTACGGCTTGAGGACGATCGCGTCGTACAGCTCGTCGACGAAGTACTTGTTGGCGATCCATCGGTACAGGACGCGGGCCCTCTCTGCCAGCCGCACGGGGATTTCCGGGCGGCGCTCATAGCACGCCCAGCCGAAGAGGCCGCAGACCACTGCGATTCCGAGCGACACGGCCATCAGGGAGCGCTCGAGCCCCGGCGCGTGCGGGGCGGCGTGCGCCACGGCACCCTCCCCCGTCTCGAACACGGGGGCGAGGTACCGCCCGAGCATGTCCGCCATGCCGTGCGTGGGGGAGATCACATCCGGGAAGCCAACCCAGCCGCCGACGAACGCCAGCACCGCCAGGATCGCCAGCGGCACAATCATGCTCCGTGGCGATTCATGCAGGTGGTGACGCGCCTCCTCGCCGAAACGCTCCTCGCCGCGGAACACGAGCGTGTACAGGCGCGCCATGTAGAAGGCGGTCAGACCGGCGGTCGCCGCCCCGACGAGCCACAGGAGAGGACCCAGGAGAGGATCCCTGTTGAACGCCGCCCAGAGGATTTCGTCCTTGGAGAAGAAGCCGCTGAGCGGGAAGATGCCGCTGATCGCGAGCGTGGCCACGAGGAAGGTCGCGTGCGTCCAGGGCGTGTGCCTGTCCAGCCCGCCCATCTTGCGGATGTCCTGCTCGCCCGACATGGCGTGGATGACCGAGCCCGCCCCGAGGAACAGGAGCGCCTTGAAGAAGGCGTGGGTCATGAGATGGAAAATGGCCGCCGAGAACGCCTCGACGCCCGCCGCCAGCATCATGTAGCCGAGCTGCGACACCGTCGAGT
>JACOUZ010000096.1 GCA_016177515.1 Acidobacteriota bacterium | reverse complement strand
GTTGAACCCGCCCCAGGAGATGCCGAACATGCCGACCTTGCCCGTGGAGAACCGCTGCCCGGCGAGCCAGGCGATGACGTCCTCGCCGTCCTTCTGCTCCTGCTCGGAGTACTCGTACTCGATGAGGCGCCCCTCGCTGTTCCCGGTCCCCCGGATGTCGACGCGCGCCACGGCGTAGCCGCGGCGGACGAAGTAGGCGTACAGCGCGTACCGGTCGCCGCGCGCCTCGGTCTTGCGGTACGGCAGGTACTCGAGCAGGACCGGGAAGCGGTCCTTCGGGCGGCCGCCCTTCGGCAGGTAAAGGTCGGCGGCGAGCCGGACGCCGTCCCGCATCGGGATCCAGGCCTCCTGGAAGCCGATGTCGTAGGCGGGCGGGGAGGGCTCGCCGGCGCGTGAGAGCGCCGGGCCGCCGGAAGCCGGCAGCCCGCCTGCCAGTGCAACCGTCAGGACCGTGCCGAGTCTGAGTGCCGATCGCATGCGTGTTTCCCTCCGGGTGTCCCGGTGCTTCGCGACAGTCTATTCAACGAGGACCGAGTGGTCGTCTCGTCATGCGACGGGCGGTCCTCGGCTTCGTCACATAGGCAGGTCGAGCGCGTTCCGCGACGCGGCCCGGCCCTCGACCTCGATCGATGAGCGCCAAAGAGGTTGCCGCATTGACCGGCGGTACGGGTGAGCCCTTGAAGCCGGCTGGATCGCGGGTCACGATCAGGTTGCAGCCGGCGGCTTCGGCGGCCGCCGCGCAGACGGCGTCCTCGAAGTCGGGCCAGGCGAGGGCCAGGGCGCGCTGCAGGACCGTCTGATCGACGGACGCCACCTTGAAAACGGCGAGGAGATCTCCGATGGCGCGACCCGCGGATGCGGCGCCTTTCGCCCGCCCCAGGAGGTAGTAGAGAGTCGTGACGCCATGGGCCGGCACGAGACCCTCGGCCTGCCCTTTCTCGATGGCAGTCCAGAGCCTCGTGGCCGCGTCCGAGTGCGGAGGGCGGACGAGGAGGGCATCGAGGACGACGTTCACGTCCACGAGGATGCGCGTCACCTGTACTTGCGCTCCAGATGCTTCCGGTAGGCGGCGGAATGCGCCGATGCCCCCTTCAGTTCGGCGCGCAGCCGGGCCAGAATCGGCGGAAGATCCTCGGCTTCACTCCTGGGCGACATCGACACCAGGGCAAGGAATTGCTCGACCAGGCGCGACACGGAGATGCCTCGACGGGCGGCGTAGCGCTTGGCGCGCGTGACGACGCTTTCATCCACGTTCAGGGTCAGCTTAGCCACATACGTATACTATCTCCTGGGCACCACGTACACAAGAGGGTCGAGCGCCCATACCGCAGAACGGGCTTGTCACCGCCGCCGGCTTGGGCCAGAATGCGCCGGGAATCGAACCCGCCGTCTCCATCTGCCGGGGCGGTGCAACCCTATCTTAGAGGAACGACTGACATGCGAACCGTGACGGTCCTCATCCTGATGGCGCTGGTGTGCGCGCCCGTTTTGGGCACAACGGAAGAGCCGCGCGGGGTGTACGTGGGCGACATGGATCGCAACGCCGATCCCTGCGGCAACTTCTACGACTACGCGAACGGGAGCTGGCGGGCCGCCAACCCGATCCCGGACTCGATGACGCGCTGGAGCCGGCGCTGGGCGGCGGGCGAGACGGCCAAGGACCAGCTGAAGACGATCCTCGAGGAAGTCTCAGCGGGGAAGGACTGGAAGAAGGGGAGCGTCGAGCAGCAGATCAGCGACTACTACGGGGCGTGCATGGACCAGGCGCGCATCGATGCGCGGGGGGCAGGACCGATCAAGCCGCTTCTGGCTGACATCGACGCGATGAAGGGCCCGGCCGACGTGCAGAAGATAATCGCGCGCCTGCACGGGCGGGCGATCTTCGTCCCGTTCGGACTGGCGGCCAACCCGGACAACCACGAGCCGACGCAGGTCATCGCCCACATCTACGCGGCCGGCCTCGGCCTGCCTGACCGGGACTACTACTTCAAGACGGAGGAGCGCTTCAAGGAAGCGCGGGAGAAGTACCGCGTCCACGTCGCCAACATGTTCAGGCTGGCGGGAAGCGACGAGGCGGCGGCGCAGAAAGCCGCGGAGACTGTGTTCGGCTTCGAGACGAAGCTCGCCCAGGTGTCGCTCGACAACGTGGCGCTGCGCGATCCGAAGGCCACCGACCACAAGACCAGCTTCGCCGACCTGCAGAAGCTCACACCGCGCCTCGACTGGGCCGGGTACTTCAAGACCGGCCGCCTGCCGAAAGCCGATCTGAACGTGCAGGAGCCGAGGTTCCTGCAGGAGGTGGACCGGCAGGTCGGCGAGACCTCCCTGCCGGAGTGGAGGACCTACCTCAAGTGGCACGTGCTCCACGAGGCCGCGCCGGCGCTCTCGGCGGCGTTCGTGGACGAGAACCAGGCGTTCTACGGCAAGTACCTGGGCGGAGCGAAGGAGATCAAGCCGCGCTGGAAGCGCTGCGTGGAGTCGACCGACCAGATCCTGGGCGAGGCGCTCGGCCAGAAGTACGTCGAGCGGCATTTCCCGCCGGCCGCCAAGGCGCGGATGCAGGACCTGGTGAAGAACCTCCTCACGGCGATGAAGGAGACGATCGACGGCCTCCAGTGGATGGGGCCGGAGACGAAGACGAAGGCGCTCGACAAGCTCGCGACCTTCAATCCGAAGATCGGCTACCCCGACAAGTGGAAGGACTACAGCAAGGTCGACATCCGGCGCGAGGCGCACTTCGCGAACCTGGTGGCCGGCAGCAAATTCCTGGTGCGGGACGACTGGGAGCGGATCGGCAAGCCGGTCGATCGCGGCCGCTGGGGGATGACGCCTCCGACGTCGAACGCCTACTACAACCCGCTCCTGAACGAGATCGTGTTCCCCGCCGGCATCCTGCAGCCGCCGGCGTTCGACATGAACGCGGCGGACGCGGTGAACTACGGCTCCATCGGCGTCGTCATCGGCCACGAGATCAGCCACGGCTTCGACGACCAGGGCTCGCAATACGACGCGCAGGGCCGCCTGAAGAACTGGTGGACGCCGGAGGATCTGAAGAACTTCCAGGCGCGGACGCAGTGCGTGGTGGACCAGTTCGAGGGCTACTTCATCGAGCCGAACATCCACCACAACGGCAAGCTGGTCCTGGGAGAGTCCATCGGCGATCTCGCCGGGGCCAAGATCGCCTACCGCGCCTATCAGATCTCGCAGCGCGGCAGGCCGCCCGCCCCGACGATCGACCGCTTCACCCCCGAGCAGCAGTTCTTCGTGGCCTGGGGCCAGTTCCGCGGCGACGCGATCCGCCCCGAGACGCAGCGCCTGATGATCCAGGGCGACCCGCATCCGACCGGCAAGTACCGGGTCATCGGGCCGCTGTCAAACTTGACGGCGTTCCACGAGGCGTTCAGCTGCAAGGAAGGGGCCTCGATGGTCCGCCCGGCCGGCACGCTCTGCGACGTGTGGTAGAGCCGCGCGGCCGCAAGCGCCCGCGCTGACGTCCGGCGGTCTTGGACTCTAGTTCCCGGATTCCGGCTTGACCTCTTTCGACTTGTCGTCGTCCGGCTTGCCGTCGCCCGCCTTGTCGGGCTTCGGCGCGTCCTGCTTCGGTTTCCGGCCCTTCGACGCCGCGTCCTTTCCGGGCTTCGCCTTGTCCCGCGCGCTCTCCTGCGTGGGCTGCGCCTTCCCCGGATCCGATTTCCCCGGCGGGGTCGTGGCCCCCTGCCCATTGTCCGGGACGGACGAGCGGGGCGGCTCATTCGCTCCTGCGTTCGATTTGCCGGATTGCGCCGGCGTGGATCTCTGCGGGGCGCGCGCGGGCGGTTGCTTCCCCATCAGGTCTTCGAGGGACTTGCGGCCGCGGCCGGGATGCGAATCGCGTCCTTGGACCTGCTGCCTCTCCTGATCGCGGTTCGTCGCCGGTGGCGTGTTGTCGGCCGGGACCTGCGTGTCCTCGGGCTGATTATCTGGTGTGGCGGCTTCGGTCGTTGGCTGTCCCGGACGATCGTCGCGAGGACGGTCCCGGTCGGCATGGCCGGGCGGGGGGACGCGCTCCTGCGGCTTCCGGTCGCGCCAGCCGTCGCCAGGCGCATCCTGATCGCGTGAGTCGTCCCGTGAGTCGCGGTCACGCGGGTCCTTGTCGCGCCAGTCGTCGCGCGTGTCCCGGCCGCGCCCGTCCTGGCCGCGCGGATCCCGATCGTCCGTCACCCTGCCGCGTCCGCCCCGGTTGTCCGAGTCCCGGCCGCGGGAGTTCCGGCCGCGCACCGGGTCGGCCCGGTAGACGACGAAGTCCTGTCCGCGCACCTTGCCGCCGCGCGACACGTCGGGCGCATCCTCCTGCGCCACGCGGTAGCGGGGGATCGTGTGGCCGACGGCGCGGCCGATCTTCTCGACGCGCACGCCCTGGTTGATGACGCGGTTGTCGATGTAGGTGTAGTGCGTGACGTTCTGCGTCACACGGATGAGCGTCGGGTTTCTTTCGACGGGGACGATGCGGCTCCGGAGGCCGGGATCGACCAGGTGGCGCGCGCTCGCGAAGCACCACCAGGACGGCAAGATCGTGACGCTGACGCCGCTCCAGTCGAGGCCGATTCCGGCGCGGAAGGTGACCTGCCACGGGAGCGGCGCCCAGCCAACGTAGCCGCCCCCTTCGTGCCAGGCGACCCAGGCGGGGCCCCACTCGGTCCCGGGGACCCAGACCCAGCCGAACGACGCGTCGAGGTGCCAGCGGCCGTAGTGATAGACCGCCCAGCCCCATTCCTCGTCGGAGGCCCAGGTCCAGCCGTAGTCGGTGTACACCCAGTGGCCGAGCTGGTACGGGCGCCAGCCGACCTGGGCGATGTCCGGGGACCAGACCCACCCGGGACCCGAGACGAAGACCCACCTCCCATGCGGCGCCAGATCGTTGTAGAACGGCTGGTCCCAGCCGCCGGGACGGGCGCCGGGCGCCGCGGTCCCCATCGAAACGGTCTCGTGATAGCCGGTGCTGACGCAGGCGACGGCCAGTGCGCAGCCGATCAGTGCGACCCCGATTCCCCCCCACTGCCTCATCTTCATGATGTAGTCTCCTTGAATCCGGTTTCCGAACGCGCCGGCCGCCCCATCGTCGAAGGCCGCGACCTCGTGGAAATATAGATGTCGGAGGACGAGTCGTCACGCCCGCGCGCCGGAAGTCTTGCGAGCCATGCTGCCGACGGGAGGCCGGGCGGAGGGACAGCGGAGCGCCGGGTGGCACGCTTGACGGAATTCTGACGGCGGCAGCGCGCCGGCGCGCGTCCGATGGACAGTCGCGGACCGGTTTGCGTATCATCGCGGCGGCGCGGCGCGCCACCTGCCGGCGCCTCGCGCCCCGTCACGATGTGACGCGCCACGCCGGAGCCGTGATCGATGAGTCTCATCCGCAGCGCTCTTCTCGCCGGTTCGCAGAGCCGCTGGCTGCGCGACCGTGCCGTCCGCTACGGTTTCGTG
>JACOUZ010000095.1 GCA_016177515.1 Acidobacteriota bacterium | reverse complement strand
TGGCGACCGGGAGCTCCACCAGGAGGTTGGGGCCGTCGCGGCGGAAGACGTCGTGCTCCTTGACGTGCAGGACCACGTACAGGTCGCCCTGCCGCCCTCCGTGCAGGCCGCCTTCCCCTTCCCCGGCCACGCGCAGGCGCATGCCGCTGTCCACGCCCGCGGGGATCTTGATGTTCAGGCGGCGCACTTCCCGGCGCCGCCCCTCGCCCCGGCACGCCGGGCACGGGTCCCGCACCACGGTGCCGGCGCCGCCGCAGGCGACGCACGTCTGGCTCAGCGTGAAAAACCCCTGCCGATGGAGGATCTGTCCGTGCCCCTGGCAGCGGTCGCAGGGGACGCGGGCGCCCCCTTTCGATCCGCTCCCGCGGCAGTCGGCGCAGGTCTCGAGGCGCGGGACTTGGACTTCCTTCTCCACCCCCAGCGCGGCCTCGAGGAAATCGACCTCGAGGTCGTAACGGAGGTCGGCCCCCCGGCGGCGGCCCGTCCCGCGTCCCCGTCCCCGCCCGCCGCCGAACAGGTCGCCGAAGCTGAAGCCGAAGAACGACCCCAGGATGTCCTCGAAGTCCGAGAACACCTCCGGGTTGAACCCGGTGAACCCCTCGGCACCCCCGAGGCCGGCGTGCCCGAAGCGGTCGTAGCGGGCGCGCTTGTCCCGGTCGGCCAGGACGGCGTAGGCCTCGGCCGCCTCCTTGAATCTCTCCTCGGCCTCTTTGTTCCCGGGGTTGCGGTCGGGGTGGTATTTCATCGCCATCTGGCGGTAGGCCTTCTTGATCTCCGCCTCGCCGGCGTCCCGTTTGATGGCCAGGATTTCGTAGTAGTCCCGCTTCTTCAAGAGCCGGCTCCCGGCGGCGCGCATTGAGACGACCGGACGCGGCGGCCGCCGGCGTCGCCGCCGTCCCGCCCCATGCCCCTCGCGCCTGCCCTGCCTTGAGACGTCAGGAAGTGTGCGCCGGGCCGCCCGAACCGCCGGGCGCCCCCGGCGCGTTCGGGGAAGGATGATACATGATCACCTCGGTCAGAATCTCGGAGGCCTCTCCGAGCTTTTCGAGCGAGGCCGTGCATTCGGAGATGCTGGCCGACGCGAGCGCCTTGCGCGCCCCTTCGAGGATTTTCTTGACCATGTTCCGCTTCTCCTCGTCCAGAAGGCTCCCGAACTCGGCGAAGGACTTCATGTTCGACTCCAGGAGGCCCTCGAGGCGCGCCTGGATGCGGAACAGCTCCGCTTTCTTCTTGTCGGCGTCGGCATTCTTCCTGGCGTCTTCGATGATGTCGGAAATCTCCTTCTCGCTCAGGCCGCCGGACGGCGTCACGACGATGGTCTGCTCCTTGTTGGTCGCCATGTCCCGCGCCGAGACGTGCACGATCCCGTTGCTGTCGATGTCGAAGGTGACCTCGATCTGCGGCACCCCCTTGGGCGCGGGCTGGAAGCCGATCAGCTCGAAGCGGCCGAGCGACTTGTTGAAGGAGGCGACCTCCCGCTCTCCCTGCAGGACGTTCACCTCGACCTTCGACTGGTTGTCCGCCACGGTGGTGAAGACCTTGGTCTTGCGCGTCGGGATGGTGGTGTTGCGCTCGATGAGCTTGGTGAACATGCCGCCGCGCGTCTCGATGCCGAGCGACAGCGGCGTGACGTCCAGGAGCACCATGTCCTTGACTTCGCCCTGCAGGATGCCCGCCTGGATGGCGGCGCCGACGCCGACGACCTCCTCGGGGTTCTTGTCGCGGCAGGGCTCCTTGCCGAAGATCTCCCGCACCGTCTCGATCACCTTGTGGACGCGCGTCATGCCTCCGACCAGGAGCACCTCGTCCACCTCGGCCGCCTTCAGCCCCGCCAGCGACAGCGCCTCCAGGCAGGGCTTGCGGGTGCGCTCCACCAGGTCCGCTGTCAGCTCGTTGAACTTGTCGCGCGTCAGGACCACGTTCAGGTGCTTGGGCCCCTTGGCGTCGGCGGAGATGAACGGCAGGTTGATCTCCGATCGCACCTCGGCCGACAGGTCGCACTTGGCCTTCTCGGCCGCCTCCTTGAGCCGCTGCAGGGCCAGGCGGTCCTCGCGCAGGGAGATGCTCTCTTTCCGCTCGAACTCCGCGAGCAGCCACTCGAGGATCCGCTGGTCGAAGTCCTCCCCGCCGAGGAACGTGTCGCCCGAGGTCGACTTGACCTCGAAGACTCCCTGCCCGAGCTGCAGGATGGAGACGTCGAACGTGCCGCCCCCCAGGTCGTAGACGACGATTTTCTTCTCCGATTCCTCGTTCAGCCGGTACGCCAGGGAGGCGGCCGTCGGCTCGTTGATGATGCGCAGGACCTTGAGCCCGGCGATGCGCCCGGCGTCCTTGGTCGCCTGCCGCTGGCTGTCATCGAAATAGGCGGGCACGGTGATGATCGCCTCGTGCACGTCCGCCTGCAGGTGCTCCTCCGTCATCTCCTTCAGGCGTTCCAGGATCATGGCGGAGATCTCCGGCGGACTGTAGTCCTTGTCGCGCACCCGGATGCGCACGTCGCCGTTCTTGGCGTCGACGACCTGGTAGGGCGCGAAGCGCTTGGCCTGCTGCACCTCGGGGGAATTGAACTTCCGGCCGATCAGGCGCTTGACCGCGTACACCGTGTTGATCGGGTTGGTGACCGACTGGCGCTTGGCGATCTGCCCCACCAGCCGCTGTCCCTTCTCGGTGAAGGCCACGATGGACGGGGTGGTCCGGGCCCCCTCCCTGTTGGGGACCACCAGGGGCGTCCCTCCGTCCATGACCGCGACGCAGCAGTTGGTCGTGCCCAGGTCGATGCCCATCACCCTGCTCATGTATCCTCCCCCGCCTTCCGGCCTCTGCGCTCCTTCGGCCCCTTGCCCGAAGACACCTTGACGAGCGCCGGCCGCAGCAGCCTGTCGTTGTGCGTGTATCCCCTCTGCATCTCCTCGAGAACGACATCGGGCTCGAAGCCGGCCACGTCGAGGACTTCCACCGCCTCGTGCAGGCGCGGGTCGAAGGCCGATCCGAGCGCGTCGATCGGCTGGATGCCCTCCTTCCGGAGGAGGTCGAGGAACTGCTGGTGCACCAGCTCGATTCCCTGGCGCAGCGGATCGCGCGATCCCTCGCCGGTCTTGAGGGCGCGCTCCATGTTGTCGAGCACCGGCAGGAGCCTCTTGAGCACGTCGCGCGCCGCGACCGCGCCCGTCTCATCGCGCTCGCGCTCCGTGCGCTTGCGGTAGTTTTCGAACTCGGCCTGCTTGCGCAGCAGCAGGTCGTAGAACCGATCCTTCTCCCGGAGGGCCTCTTCCAGCAGGCGCTCCCGGGCGCCGTCGTCCGACCCGGGCGCCGCCGGCTTCATGCCCGGCGCGGACGTCCCCCGCGCCGCCTCTTCCTTGACGGCGCCGGTCGCCTCATCCACCCCGACGACTTCGAGGATCTCGATCGGCTCCTCCTCCCCCTCGCCGGGCCCCCGGGCTTCCGGCGGATCGGTCGGCTTGCGCGGACGCGTCGGCATACACCCTCCCGCCCGAATATAGGTCAGTGAGGGTGACTGGTCAATAAACTGGAGAGTAGACGGGAGATATAGCCCACCAGGGCAACGGCCCGCTCGTACTCCATCCGGGTTGGGCCGAGGATCCCCAGAAGGCCGGTGGTGCGATCGTCCAGCCGGTAGGGGGAGGCAACCAGGGCCAGGCTGCCGAGGGCGGGATCGTCCGCTTCCGACCCGATGACGACGCGGACCCCGGGCTGGTTGATGCAGCGATCCAGGAGGTTGACCAGACGGTGCTTCTCCTCGAAGGTCTCGAACAGGCGCCGCATGGTCTCCATGTCGGCGAATTCGGGGTGTTTCATGATGTTGGTGGTCCCCTCGAGGACCAGCCGGCGATCGTCCTGCTCGGCGTCGAGGTAGCGGGTCCCCAGCGCGATGGCGCTGCGCAGGAGCTGGTCGAAGGTGGCCTTCTCCTGCGCCATGAGGCCGACCAGCCGCGCCCGGATCTCCCCCAGCGTCAGTCCGGCGAACTCCTCCACCAGGTAGTGGCCGGCCCGCTCGAGGTCGGTCTGCCGGTAGTCCTCCTCCACCTCGATCAGGCGGTGGCTGACCACCCCCGAGCGGTCGACGAACACGCACAGGACCCTGCGGTCGTGCAGCCTGACGAACTCGATGTGTTTGAGCACCGATTCCCGGATCGGGGGCGCTATGACGTAGCCGATCTGGCTGCTCAGACGCGACAGGAGCTTGGGGATGATCTCCAGGGCCTCGCTGAACTCTCCGCCGGTCTTCGACAGACTCTCGTCGATGAGGGCCATATCGCGGGACGGGATGCGCGCCGGCTCCGGCAGGGTGTCGACATAGTAGCGGTAGCCCTTGTCGGTGGGAACGCGGCCCGCCGAGGTGTGCGGCTGGGCGAGGAAGCCCATCTCCTC
>JACOUZ010000099.1 GCA_016177515.1 Acidobacteriota bacterium | reverse complement strand
GTGCTCCTCGTCAACCAGGAGCGCTCCGCCGAGGCGATCCCTCTCCTGAGGGAGGCGTTGGCGATCAAGCCGGACGACTCCGCTTACACCCTGGTCCTGCTCCAGGCCGAGGCCGGCCTGGCTTACCAGCAGAAGGATTACGACCGGTTCCTCATCACCGAGCAGACGCTGGCGGCGCGGCAGCCGGACGATCCGATCGCGGCGCTCGGCGTCGCCTCGGCGCATGCCTGCAAGTACGCGGCCACCGGAGAGGAGGCCCCAAGAGCCCTGGCCGTGCGTCAGATCGAGGCCGCTTCGAAGATGAAGGGGGCGGACGGGCCGGCGTTCGCGGAGTACCTCGATCGGATCCGCTACCGGCTCGACACGCGCGAGATCATCTCCCGCGGCGAGTACCAGCGGCGCTTCCCTAACGGACGAAGCCCCAAGGGATCGGGCCCGAGCGAACCTGGCCCGGACGGCGGAGGGTAGCGCATGTTCTTCATTCCCGGCTGGCTCATCTCGATCGCCACCTTCCCCGGGGTCATCGTCCACGAGGCGGCGCACATGCTCTTCTGCCGGCAGCGGGGGCTCGCGGTCCTCGAGGTCTGCTTCTTCCGGGTCGGCAACCCGGCGCGGTACGTGATCCACGAGGAGACGGAGGATTTCAACACCGCCTTCCTGGTGTCGGTCGGGCCGCTGATCCTCAACTCGATCCTGTGCGTGGTCTATTGCTTTCCCGCCTTCGTGCCGGTGCGAATCTTCGGCCGCTCCGACCCGCTTTCGTACGTGCTGCTCTGGCTGGGGATCTCGATCGGTATGCACGCCTTCCCTTCGACGCACGACGCAAAAAACGTCTGGAGGCTGGCGTGGCAGCAGGCCAGGAGCCTGAAACCGCTGGTGCTGCTGTCCTTCCCCCTGGTGGTCGCGATCTACGCCGGCAATTTCCTGCGTATCGTGTGGTTCGACTACCTGTACGGGTTCGCGTTGGGGCTGCTCCTGCCGGAGTTCCTCTTCAGGCTTCTTGCCTGACGGCCATCATCGAGGCGTGGTGCCAGGGGTTCGATCAGCTCTTCCGGGGATCCGCGCTATTCGGCGCGCAGGGCTATCATCGGGTCCACGCGTGTGGCGCGCCGCGCGGGGACGAACGAGGCGGCGAGTGAGACGATCGCCACCAGCGCGACCACGGCACCATAGATGAGCGGGTCGCGCGGGCTGACGCCGAACAACACGCTCTGAATGCCGTCGCCCGCGACCGCGGCCAGCCCCAGCGTGATCAGGAGGCCGAGCGCGACGCCAGATCCGGTCAGGAGCGACCCCTGGCGAAGCACCATGCGGAGGATGCGCCGGCTGTCCGCGCCCAGGGCCATCCGCACCCCCAGCTCCTGGGTCCGCTGGCTCACCGAGAACGACATGACGCCGTAGATCCCGACCCCGGCGATCACCATGGCCACCACGCCGAAGATGGTGAACATGACGGCGACGACACGGTTCTGGCTCACGAAGCCGTCGATCTGCCGCCTGGGCGTGTCGACGTAGTAGAGCGGCAGGTCCGGGTCCACCTTGGCGACTTCGCGGCGCAGCGGATTGGCCAGCGTGTCGGCGCGCAGGCCGCCGCGCGGCTTCACGAGGACCGTGGCGAACTGGCTGACGAACGCCTCCGGCTGTGCCGGGCCGCTCGGGAGCGAGTAGAACGGCACGTAGAATCCCGTGTCGTCCACGTTCGGGATGTTGAACGGCGGCATCATCCGCACCGTCCTGACGACCCCGACGATGGTGCGCCACGGGCCGGGCTGCAGCGTGTTGCCGTCCAGGGCGCGGAAGCGCCGGGCCAGCGGGCTTTCGTTGCCGAAGTGCTTCCGCGCGAAGGCCGCGTTCACGATGGCCACGGGCAGCTTGGTGTCGAGATCGTCGTCCTGGAACCCGCGGCCTTCGACGAGCGTCTGGCCGATGACCTCGAAGTAGCCGGGGGTGACCTGCTCGAAGTTGGCGTTCGGACGGTCGCGATTCTCCTTGTACTCCTTGCCCTCGATCTCGATCGGCCCGCTCCCCGAGAAAACCATCCGGAACTTGTTCGTGAGCGCCACGGCCTCGAACTCCGAATGAGTGCGCAGCTCGCGCACGAGACGGTCGAAGAAGTTCTTGCGCATCTCCTGCGAGGGATAGGCCCCGTCCATCAGCCCCATCCGGGCCGACATGATGCCCTCCGTGTCGTAGCCGTAGTCGATCGTCTGCTGCTTGAGGATGGACTGCATCTGCAGCAGCGAGCCGATCAGCAGGACGCAGGTCACCACGACCTGGAGCACGACCAGGCCGCGCATGACCAGCCTGGTCCCGCGGCTGGTGCCTCCCCGACCCCCCTCCTTCAGCACCGCGACCACGTTGGCGCGCGAGGCCATCCAGGCCGGCAGGAGCCCCGAGACGATCGCGGCCGCGAGCATCGCGCCCACGCTGAAGGCCAGCACGGGGCCGTCGATGTCGAACGTGATCCACGAGGGAGGCGGGTTGTCGAAATTGCGAACCGTCGCCGACAGCAGGTCGGTGCAGTAATACGCGAGCCCCACGCCGACCGCGGTACCGACGACGGTCACCAGCAGGCTCTCGCTGAGCATCTGGAAGATCAGGCGGCTCCGGCTGGCGCCGAGCGACGAGCGGATGGCCAGCTCCCTCGCCCGCAGGGTCGCCCGGGCGAACTGCATGTTCATCACGTTGACGCACCCGATCAGCAGCAGGCCCACGCAGAAACCCAGCATCGTGAGCAGCGTGCCGCGCAGCGGAAGGGGCGTGTACGTCTTGAGCAGCGGTTCGACCAGGCCCGTATTGAACTGCTTGTTGGTTCCCGGATAGGCCTCCGCAAAGCGCCTTGCGAGCGTCCCCACTTCGGCGTTCGCCTGATCCAGCGAAACGCCCGGCTTGAGCAAGGCCAGCACCCCCGGGTTGATGGCGCGCGGGTCTTTGCGCTCGCGCACCGGGAACTCGCTGTAGAGCGGAATCCACAGCTCTTCGTTGACGGGAAACGCGAAGCCCCGGGGCATGACGCCGATGATCATCGCCGGCGTCCCGTTGATGCGGAGGCTCTTGCCGACGATGTCCATCGTACCGCCGAAGTCGCGCTGCCAGATGCCGTAGCCGATCAGGGCCACCTTTTCGGCGCCGGGCAGATTGTCCTCCGGCCTCAGGTCGCGCCCCAGGTTCGGCGCGACGCCGAGGATGCGCAGAAAGGCGTCCGTCACGTAAGCACCGGTGTACCGCCGGGGAGTGCCGTCGATCGTCGCGTTGACCGTGGAGCCGTTCAGGTACGCGGCCATGAGGTCGAAGGACTTCTGCTGCGGCCACAGCTCCTCGAAGTCCATCGCCGACACCTGGCCGTTCTGGCCGAAGAAGTTCCGGCTGGTCGGATCCACGAAATTGACGCTGACCAGCCGGGCGGCGTTCGGAAACGAGAACCCGCGCAGCATCACCCCGTTCACGACGCTGAACGTCGTGGTGACGCCGCAGATGCCGAGGGCCAGGACGACGACGGCCATAGCGCAGAAGCCTTTCTCCCGGAGGAGAACGCGAAGCCCGACGCGGAGATCCTGGACGAAGGTGTCAGTGACCATGGAGCCTGCCCGACATGATCATACGACCGGCGCCGACCATTCGTTCCGGGAGTTTCGCCAGTGACGGAGCGAGGGGGGGCGAACGCTGTCGCGGTAGGGACGCCGGTCGCCCGGCGCCCCCCGCACAGATCCGGACGAGCGGGATTACCGCATCCGGCTCCCACCTTGGGTGACAACGCCCAGACGCACGAGCGGATAGGGATGGCAGATGCGTGGGGTGGGCAGCCACCGGGCGACGAGACCTCGGAGCCGGCGCGCGGTGATGCGGTGGCACTGACTGCGCCGTCGCAACACGCGCCACCAGGTCCAGCCGATGGCATACCGAAAGGCGTTCAGGGCCGGGCCGTTCATGGGCACGCCGTAGTACCGGACGTGTCCCCTCACGACCGCCCCCAAGTACTCGCCTTGTTCCGGGATGGGGTCGTGCAGGCGCCGCCGAAGTTCGGTCTTGACCTCTTCGAGCTTTGCCCGCAGCCTCGTGCGCATCGTTTGCCGCAGCACCGTGAACTTTCCCGCCCGGGTCTTCGCGCAACTGTGCGTGAAGCCCAGGAAGGCGAAGGTCTCCGGCTTGCCCCCGCCGCGCTGACGCCGGTCCCGGTCGGCGAACCGACCGAACTCGATGAGGCGCGTCTTGTTCGGGTGCAGTTCCAAGCCGAACCGCGCGAACCGCTCGCGCAGCTCGGCCAGGAAGCGCTCGGCTTCCACCCGATGCTCGAACCCGACGACAAAGTCATCCGCGAAACGCACGACGACCACGTCGCCCCGCGCCTGCTTCCGCCTCCATCGCTGAGCCCAGAGGTCGAACACATAATGAAGATAGAGGTTCGCCAGCAGCGGGCTGATGCTCCCACCCTGCACGGTCCCCACCTCACTGCGTGTCCGCTTCCCATCCTCCAGCACGCCGGCGTTCAGCCATTTCTGGATGAGCCGCACGATGCGCCGGTCCGCCACACGGTGCTCGATGAACTGCACCAGCCATCCGTGGTCGAGAGTGTCGAAGAACGCCCGGATGTCGGCGTCGAGCACCCAGTTCACCTTCCTCGTCATGACCCCGACCGTCAGCGCATCCAGCGCTTGATGCGGGCTGCGCCCTGGTCGGAACCCATACGAGAACCCGAGGAAGTCCGCTTCGTAGATGGCGTTGAGCACCTCGACGACGGCGCGCTGGACAATCTTGTCCTCCAGCGTGGGAACCCCCAGCGGTCGCTGCCGCCCGTCCGCCTTCGGGATGTACGCCCGCCGAACCGGCTTCGCTCGGTACGCTCCCCGCTTCAGCCTGCCGGAGAGTCCCCGGAGGTTGGCCTCCAAGTCCTCCCCATAGTGCTGCCAGGTCTCGCCGTCGACGCCTGCCGCCGCGTCCCGCTTCACAGCAAGATACGCGACGCGCAATCGACCGACGTCGTAGACGTGGTGAAGGAGCGCGGTGAACCGCTGCCGCCTGTCCTTCCCGGCGGCCTGACGTACCCGCTCGAGCGCGCTTGGCGCGCCTGCCCGGCTCTGAGTCCGGGGCGCGTTGCGCTCGTGCGGGTTCCCCTTGGCCGGCCTCCTTCCCTCCACCGCCTCCGCCACTGGTTCCCCAGTGTTGTTCGGCGGCTTCTCCGGTACTACGAGGCCGTCCGACTTCCCACGTCCGTCCATCACCGGCGTATGTCCTTGGACTTCCCGGTGCAGCCTCCGGCCTCTCGCGCCGCAGGCGGACGTGGGACCTCCCGGTTCCCGTGCGAGGTGCTTCCATGCGTGCTCGGGGTCTCAGACCGCGCGGGGTCCATTCGCGTCTCGCGCTGGCGACGCGCTCGGTGTGGCCTTCCGCCTGTCTCCACGGCGTCGGCACCCCGGAGTGGTCCAAAGTTTTCGCGGCTCAATACCCGGCCCGCACGTTCCCCTGTCAACGCTTCACCCTCGGCCTCGCGACCGTTGGCGCATGACTCGGGGCCGGTGTGGGTCGCTACCCCTTCACCGTACGAAACTCCCATTCGCAACACCTCGCCGGTTTTGACCGGCGCACGGAGACATGTTGGAGACGGTCGCGGCCGCCAGACACCAGGACCAGCTGACCATCACGCAAGACTTTCGGACCGGCGAGCGAGGCCCTGGCTCGGTCCAGGGAATGCGCGAATCGACCAAAACGAGCGCTACCTCGCCGTCGTCGACTACCTCTGGCTCATGATCGCGCCGCAGGCCCAGCATGAGAACCAGCTGCCGTAGCACGCGCGGTTCGCGCTTGAGATGTTGGAGGTCCTGGCGGGGAGCCGCGAGGATCTGCGGCGACCTCCCCCGCGCTCTTGAGCCGCCTGCATTGAGTCACCGCATTCGCTACATGGCCTTCGTAACGGGCCCGGATCAGAAATGGACCTTCATCCCCACCTGCACCGTCCGCGGTGGCGTCAGCGTATTGCCGATCGGCCTGAGATAGTCGGGGTTTGGCTGGAACTGTCCCCCCGTATCCAGGAACTGCCTGTGAAACACGAAGGTCCCGTAATTGTCCCGGTTCGTCAGGTTGAAAATGTCTAGAAAGGTCTCGAGACGCGTGCCCTTGCCGGTGTCGAACAGCTTGCTGACCCGGCAGTTGACGTTGAAGAGGTCGCCGCCCTCGCCCCCCCCGCGCCTCCCGGCATACTCGCTGTCGATAAACCCCTCTCCAAACCCGTCTCCGTTCAGGTCAACGCCGGCGAAGGGGTGCACGGCGGCTCTCGTCCCCCAGGCGACCTGGGCCGCGGCCTGAAGGCCGCGGGGGAAACGGTAAAGTCCGTGGAGGAAGGCGTAGAGTCTCTGGTCGCCCGAGGTTTGGCCCCACTCGCTGCCGATGGGACCGCCGGTGAACTGGATGTTGCCTCCGCCAAAGGCCTGATGCGATCCGCCGTCGGCAGTCCACAGTCCGGTGCCTGCATTGTCCTGAGTCCCGCGGGCGCGCGACACGTTCAGGCTGGCGCCGAAGTCGAATCTCCGTGAGCGCCCCTTGAGTCCGACCTGCAGCGAGTAGTACCGGGTCGCACCGTTCGACATGGAGATGTTCATGAGCCCATCGTAGGTGGCGACGCCGGTGCAGGGATCCGTTACCGCAGGCCAGGGCGATTCGCGGCCGCTGGCGCGTCCCCCCAGTGTCTCCATGCGATACTGATGGTAGCCCCGCCGGTAGACGGCGTTCACGTCGAGCGCCAGGCTCAGGTTGAACGCATGTCCCCAGCCCAGGGCGTAGGACGAGTTGTAGTTCGTTTCATAGTCGGGAGAGATGATGCCGAAGATGTTGTCGTCGAACGTGGCCGCCTGGCGTGAGGCATCGGCCTGCTGGATCCAGGCCCGCAGTCGCGGGTCGTTGACCCAGTTGTTCAGGGTGAAATCGACCGGTAGCGGCGGGAGGCGCGGATTGACCACCGTGCCGGCTCTGAGCTGTGTCGTCGCCGAGCAGCCCTGGAGGTCCGACGGATCGCACCCCAGGAGGGGGGGCAGGGCTGGATAGCAGTTCGGACAGTTGTTCACCCAGCTGAACACGGCGGCGTTGTTACCGAACACCTGATCATAGAAGAGCCCCCAGGAGCCGCGGATCACGTCCGTGTCGCCGCCGCCGACCCTGTAGACGAAGCCCAGCCTGGGCGAGATGTTCAGGGGGTCCTGCGGGAAGGTGCGGCGGAACTTGGGCACGCCCATAGGC
>JACOUZ010000098.1 GCA_016177515.1 Acidobacteriota bacterium | reverse complement strand
ATCACCGTCATCGACATCGCGGCCCCCGGCGTGGCGGGGACGATCGCCACCGAGGCGGGGCCGCTCCGGGGGCAGTTCAGCCGCGCCGGCGACCGGCTGTACGTCATCCACCGGTCGTCCCCCTACCTCACCGTCATCGATCCGCTCACGCTGAGCGTGACGGAGAGGGTCTACGTGGGGCCCGGAGCGACCGCGCTCAAGGTGGATCCGCGGACGGACCGAATCTACCTGGCCCGCCGGGGGACCGGCGCCATCGAGGTCTACGATCCCCTCTCGTTCCTGCCCGTGGACACGATCCAGACGGAGGGGGACGTCTCCTTCCTGACGATCGACGACGAGGGGAACAACCTGTACCTCGTTCTGGCCGGGGCAGACCAGGTGCAGGTGCTCCGGATCGTCGGGAATGAGATCACCGCGCGGGCGGACGTGGGGGACGCCCCGTCCCGCGTGGCCCTGGTGGGAGAAAGGTGAACGGTTGAGTGGACGGACGAGCCGGACACGTCGAGCCCCGCGCCCGGGGGGCGCTGATCCCGCGGGCCGTCCTGGCGGCGGTCGCGCTCGCGGGCGGCGCGTCCGGCGGCATCCAGGCCCAGGAAGCGAGCGGCTACGCGGAGCTGGCCGCCGGGACCAGCGATGCGCAGGCCGGGGACTCGACGGGACGGCGCACGGAATCGGAGTCGGACACGTTTCTGCAGAGGTACGGGTTCGATCTGAACTGGAGGCTCTACCCGAACTTCACGCTGCTCCTTGGAGGCCTGTTCGAGAGGGACGCCGCTTCGGCGGCAGGTGACAGCGGGACGATCGATTCGACCCGGCGGAAGATGCATCCGTACCTGAGCGCGCTTTTGCGGACGGCGATCTTCTCCGGACAGTTCGGCTACTATCGCAACGAGGACGATTTGAAGACGGACGGAATCTCCATCAGCGACTCCCAGGAGATCTTCAACTCGACGCTGGGATGGCGACCGAAGGCGCTCCCCAGCCTCACGTTCCGGTTCATCCGCACCAACACGATCGGCGCGGACCGCCGGACGCAGGACACCACGGACGACCTCTTCGACCTGGTCTCGGAATACCGGCCCGCCGATACGATCCAGCTCTATTACCGGGGAGCGATCCAGGACTTCGAGGACCGCTTGCAGGACATCAGCGTGCGGCGTGTGTCCCAATCAGGCCGGGCGACGTACGGCGACTCGTGGTGGGGCCAGCGGATTCAGTTCGGCGCCGAATACGACGTCAACCACCGGGAGTCGGACGTCATGGCCTCCGGAATCGGGGAGGTCCTCTCGCCCCTGTTCCCCATTGCGGGGTTGTCCGCCATCACCGACACGCCCCTGGACGGGACCCTGGCGCCCAACCCGGCCCTGATCGACGACGATCGGGCCGCATCCGCCGGGATCAACCTGGGGCTTCCCCCGCTCGGCGGCGACGACAGACCGCGGAACATCGGCCTCGATCTCGGCGCCCCCTCGGCCGTCAACACCCTGCTCGTCTGGGTCGACCGGCAGCTTCCCCCGGCGATCGCCGTCACCTTCTCGTGGGACATCTACACCAGCTCCGACAACCTGGCGTGGGTTCCGGGGCAAACGGGCATCACTGCGGCCATGGGGACGTTTGAGACGCGCTTCGAGATCCGCTTCCCGGACGTGGCCGCGCGCTATATCAAGGTCGTCACCCGGCCTCTGGCGCGCACCATCCCCTCGGCCGACCAGTACCCGGACATCCTGGTCACCGAGCTCTCGGCCGCCCTCCGCACTCCCGCCGCCCAGGCGGACGGCCGCACCAGCCAGACGTCCGAGCTGCTCACCTCCAGCCTGCGCGCCCGGCTCCTGGACAGCCCGGGCGTTTACTATGAGCTGGCGTACTTCGCGCGGCAGATCGGCTCCCTGTCCACGACCTCCACGCTTTCCAACGGCGTGTCCCTCCGGCACGCCTTCAACCCCGCCTGCTCCGTGGCGGCCCGCGTGGCGCGCGAGGACAGCCGGGAGGCGGGGGGAGATCGGCTGAGCTATCTCTACACCGCTTCGCTCCGTGCCGTGCCCCTCCAGACCCTGCAGCACTCCCTCGTATTCAGCGGGCGGTGGTCGGATTTCGAGGGGCGATCGAGCGACTCGAGCTCGGTCTACCTCTACAACACGGCGGAGCTGTATCGCGGAGTGAACGCCAACCTCGGCCTGGGGATCTCCCAGGCGACGGCGGAGGACGGCCAGCGCACCGACGGCAGCCAGGTCAACGCCCTGGCGACCCTGGTCCCGCACCCCACGACGACGCTCAACCTCCTCCATCAGAGGAATCACAACACCAGAAGCGGCGGGTCCCTGGCGGCGGAGCAGCGGCTGGACACGCGCGCCAGCCAGGCGAGCGTCACCTACAGGCCGCTGGGCACGCTCTACCTGTACTTTTCCTACCGGATGGAGCACGACGACCGGGCGGGCGACCGATTCCTCAGGAACTACTCCCTGAGCTGGTCGCCGTTCCCGGACGGGAGCCTCCAGGTCCTTCTGCGCTTCGACGAGGCCTATCGATCGGAGCTCGAGTCCCTGAGCCGCATTTACTCGCCGCGCCTCCGCTGGAACATCACCGATCGCTGGTACGCCGAGCTGGCCTACGAGCATTCCCTGGTCGACTCGGCCCTGGAGATGACCATGAGAGACGCCTACACGGCCAGCATGAGGATCTGGTTCTGAGGAGGGAAGCGGAAATGGCCGATCGTGGACGACTCGCAAGGAGGACCGGCAGGACGCTGCCGGCCGGCCTCGCCCTCCTGCTCTGCGCGGCCGGCTGTGCCACGCCCGGCGGCGGCCGCACGACCTTTCACGATCCGAACATGGATTTCAGCCTGGCCCGGTCCGTCGCCGTGCTGCCCTTCGCCAATCTGACGACGACGGCGAAGGCGGAGGAACGGGTCCGGGACGTCTTCATGACCATGCTGCAGGCCACCGGCGCCCTCTACGTGCTCCCTCCGGGAGAAGTGGCGCGCGGCGTCTCGCGGACCTCCCTCCCGAACCCGGCGGCGCCCACGGCGGAGGAGGTCGTGCGCCTGGCCAGGAACCTGGACGTCGACGTGGTGATCACCGGCAGCGTGCTCGAGTACGGTGAGGTGCGATCGGCCTCCGCCACGGCGAACGTGGTCTCGGTGAGCGCGCAGATGCTGGAGGGCCAGACCGGCAGGGTGGTCTGGAGCAGCTCCGCCACGCGGGGAGGCATCGACGCCGGCAAGCGCATCTTCGGCGGGGGCGGGGAACCGATGAACGTGGTGACGGTGAAGGCGGTCAAGGACCTGCTCGACAGGCTGTTCGAGTAGGCCGGCGGCCCGGAGGGATCGATGGCGGCAACACGGCAGGCGGTGCTTCTCGCGGCGCTTTTGGTCGCCGGCGGAGCAGGCGGATCCACGCTCGTCCGGGCGCAGGATCCCGTGCCGATCGCCGTCCTGCCCTTCGAGGCCCTCAGCGAAACGGTGGCGCCGGTCACCGCGATCCGCGGGGCCCTGGTCGGCAGGCTGGCCGCCCGCGGGGTTCCGCTCCTCGGGGAGGAGGCGCTGGAGACGTTCATGCGCCGCCATCGCGTGCGGTACATCGGCGGCCTGGCGCTCGAGACGGGCCGGGCATTCCGTTCCGAGACCGGCGCCGGCGCGGTCCTCGTGACCTCGGTCGACCTGTACGCGGAGAAGGATCCGCCCCGGCTCGCCCTCACCAGCCGCCTGATCTCGACCGGCGACCGGGCGCGCATCCTCTGGATGGACAGCGCCCGCATGGCGGGGAACGAGGCGCCGGGGTTCCTGGGCCTCGGCCGGATCGACGACCAGAAGGCGCTGCGGGACAGGGTGATCGATCGGCTGGCCGACTCCCTCGCGCGGCACCTGTCTCGCGGGGAGGGTCGCCCGGCGGACGCGCCGGCCCGGACCCGCCCGCCCCGCCGGTTTCTGCCCCGGACCTCGTCCCGTTCTCCCGGCATTCAGTCCGCCGGCAACGGGCCGGTGCGCATCGCGGTGCTGCCGTTCTCGGACGACAGCACCACCCGGCACGCCGGCGAGATCCTTTTCCTGCAGGTCCTCAGGTCGCTGGTGGAGGCGGGGAGCGCCGAGGTCCTCGAGCCCGGCGTGGTGCGCGAGGTGCTCCTGAAGGCGCGGCTGGTCCAGGAGCAGGGACCGTCGATCCCGCAGGCGGACCTGCTGCGCGCCCTCCTGGAGGTGGACGTCGTGCTGTTCGGTGAAGTGAGTGAATACATTGAAGCCGGGGCCGGCACGGCCGAACCGGAGATCGAATTCTTGGTCCGGGGGATCGACACCGCCCGCAGGCAGGCGATCTGGTCCTCGGTAAGCCACGGTCGCGGCGATGACGGAGTCTTCTTTTTTGATTGGGGCAGGGTTGAGACGGCCCACGAGCTCGCCTCCGAGCTGGCCCGCGGGTTGATCGACAGATTCCTGTCCTCCGCGAAGAAACCCTCATGACCCCCTGCCGATTGCGCCAATCACGCCGCTTCCGGGGCGTGCCCGTACGCGCCGCGGCCTTTTTAGCCGTGGTCGCAGTCGTCCTCGCCGGAGGCCCGCCTCTCAGCGCCGCCCCGGGCGCCGCGAAGCTGCCGGTGATTGCCGGAAAGGAGGCGGTGGCGAGCGTGAACGGAGAGCCCATCACGGCGGACGAGCTGCTCCGGCAAATCGGCACGTTCCACGCCGGCGTGGCCGAAACCAAGGTGCGCAAGCCCGACACCTCGGAGCTCCTGAACCGGGCCATCCAGGCGAGGCTGATCCTGCAGGAGGCGAGGCGGATCGGCCTCGACACGCTGCCGGAGGTGACGAGCAAGGTGGAAAAACTGCGGATCGGCCTGGTGAAGAGCACGCTCGTCCGGGGGCAGGTCGGCGGCATCACGGAGGGGGACCCTCTGGTCGTGGAGAGGCTGTACCGCGACGCGGTGCGGGTGCTGTCGATAGACTCCCTGCTGTTCAGCAAGGAGCAGGACGCGGCGTCGTTCTCGGCGGCGATCAAGGTGGGCGGTGATTTCCAGACGCTGGCCCAGAAGGCGATCGGGGCCGGCACGGCCCGCGGTGGCGCCGGCCCGCAGTCGATGAAGCCCGCGGAGATCCGCCCCGAGGTCGCCAAGGCTCTTGAGCTCTTGAAGCCCGGCGGGATCACCGCCCCGATCCGGCTCACCGACGGCTCGACCATCGTCAGGCTGCTCGAAGTCCGCTACCCGGAGGACCGCGAGGCCCGCGAGCAGGCGCGGCAGGACGCTCTCGAGGCCAGGAAGCAGGCCCGGCTGGAAGAGTTCATGGACGCCTTGAGAAAGCGGTACACGGCCGTCGACCGCGCGCTCCTGAAGGGCCTGGACTACGAGTCCGGGGGCCCCGGCCTGGAGAAGCTCCGGAAGGACGAGCGCGTCGTGGCGCAGGTGAAGGGCGGAGCCCCGGTCAGGGTGAAGGACCTCACCGAAGGCATCGAGAAGAAGTACTACCACGGCGTGGAAGGGGCGATCGAGAGAAAGAGGGTGAACGAGGATATGCCGCAGATCCTCGACCGCATGCTGGTGGAGCGCGCCACCCTCCTGGAGGCGAAACGGATCCATCTCGAGCGGACGGACGACTTCAAGGCCTCCTTGAAGGAGCAGACGGAGGGCGTACTGTTCGAGGCCTTCGTCACGAAAGTGATCAACCCCGAGGTCAAGCTGGAAAGCGCCGAGCTGAAGAAGCACTACGACGGACACGGCGACGAGTACAGCACTCCCGAGATGATGCGCCTCGAGAGCCTGGCCTTCCGGCGCTACGAGGACGCGCAGGCGGCGATCGACAGGCTCCGCCAGGGGGCGGACATGAATTGGATGCGCGCGAACGCCGACGGGCAGGCCGGCCGGGACTGGAGCGCCTCCGTCCTGGAGCTCAGGGGGGACCTGGTGGCGACCGCCGCGCTCCCGGGAGGGGTGCGCCAGGCGGTTTCGGGGGCCACGGCGGGGGACTGCCGATTCTTCGGGGAACCCGGAGGCCCGTTCTACGTCCTCTGCGTCAGGCAGGTGGTCGCCGCCTCGCCGCAGCCGTACGACTCCGTGAAGAACGACATCGCCACGAAGCTGTTCGTCCAGAAGAGGCAGGCGGCGGTCGAAGAGTGGGCGGCGAAACTCAGGGCCGCGTCGAACATCGAGATCTTCGCCTCTGGCAAGGTGCTTTCCGATCTTCTCGGCCTGGGGCTCCAGGGAGGGGCGTGACGGGCGAACGGACGAGGATTCCGTGATGCGAGACGCTCCGGCCGGCCGGCTCCTCAGGTGCCTGGGCGCCGGCGCCTTCCTGTGCCTGGCGCTGGTCCTGGCTGCGGGGGAATCCTCCGGGGCTCCGCGTCCGCGCTTCGAGAAGAAGGCATGCCTCGACTGCCACGCGCAGTTCGCCGGCAGGCATCTCTCTCTGGGCAACCTGCACCCCGGGGTCAAAGCCGGGCAGTGCGAACAGTGCCATTTGCGCCACGGCCTCGTCCCCAAGCTGCTCTTGAAGAAGGACGGGAACCAGCTTTGCCTCGACTGCCACACAAAGGAGACGATCGGTCTGGACAGGCGCCTGACGCACACCGCGATCAAGTCCGGATCCTGCACCGGATGCCACGACCCCCACGCCTCCGCGGCGGAACACTTGTTGAAAGCGGAGGGGCCGGGGGCCTGCTACCAGTGCCACGACCGGAAGGGGTATGAGAAACCGGTGGTCCATGAAGTGGTGCGCCGGGACGGCTGCTCCGCCTGCCACCTGTCCCACGGCTCCGACGAAGACGATCTGCTGGCCAGGGCGAAGACACCCCTCTGCCTCTCCTGCCACGACCCCGCCCGGGATCCCTTCAAGAAGGCGCACGGGGGCTACCCGGTGGGTTCGTCCGATTGCACGCGCTGTCACGATCCGCACTCTTCCGCGCAGAAGGGGCTGCTGCGCGCCAGCGTGCACGCTCCGGTCGCCGACGCGAGCTGCGACTCCTGCCACCAGGCGCCTTCCTCGGCCGCGCCGTTCGCGGTCAGCCTGGAGGGGAGCGCGCTCTGCGAGTCGTGCCACGACGTCCCGGCGCTGAAACGGGGCGGCGAGGCGGCGCACGCCCCGTTCGACGCGGGGATGTGCCTCTCCTGCCACGATCCGCATACTTCGGCAAGCCCGTCGCTTCTCGCGCGGGAAGGCAACGCCCTTTGCCTGGACTGCCATGAGGAGCAGAAACGTCCCGTGACATTCCCGCACGCCCCCATCACCTCCGGGAAGGGGTGTCTCTCGTGCCACCTGCCGCACGCGGCGAAATCGAGGGGCCTGCTCGCGTCCCCCATCGCCGATCTCTGCTTCACCTGCCATGCCGATACGAAGAAGGACCAGAGCGCGCAAGTCGGCCACCCCCCGTTCCAGGAGGGGGCATGCGTCTCCTGCCACAACCCGCATGGATCCGACTCCCCGCGGATCCTCGCCGCCCGTCCGGACAAGGTCTGTTACGGCTGCCACGGCGACGCGGAATCGGAATTCCAGAAGGCCCACATCCATCGGCCCGTCATGATCGGCGACTGCGTCGCCTGTCACAAGCCCCACGGCGCGGCGGCCAAGGGCCTTCTGGCGGATTCCGGCGCGGCCCTGTGCGCGCGCTGCCACGGCGACCTGATGAAGGAGGAAGAGGGCGCGGTGAGCCACGCCCCCTTCGCGGCGGGGGAATGCCTCACCTGCCATGACCCCCACGCCGCGGACGCGGCCGGCATGATTGTGAAGACCCAGGAGCGGCTCTGTGGCGATTGCCACTCCGACGTCACGGAAGCCCCTGCGAAGGCAGCCAGCCGTCATGCTCCGGCTATCAGGGGGCAGTGCACCGCATGTCACAGTCCCCACAAGGCCAGGTTGAACCGGCTCCTGAAGGTTCAAAGCCCCGACTTCTGCCTCGCCTGCCACAAGGACCTGAAAAACAGGATGCAGGGAGAAAAGGTGCACCCTCCGGCGGCGCGCGACTGCCTGCGCTGCCACGCTCCCCATGCCTCCGGGGAGGGGGCGCTCCTGGTGCGCTCGAGCCGGTCGCTGTGCGCCGAGTGCCACAAGTTCGAGGCCGCCGGCTTCAAGAGCGCGCACCTCGGCATCGATCCGGCCGCGATGCGCTGCCTGCGCTGCCACGTTCCGCATTCCTCGAAGGATGCGAAGTTTTTCAGGGAGGAAGAGCACGCTCCTTTCGCGGCGAGGTCGTGCGAGGAGTGCCACACTTCATGAAGACGCGGATCGGAGTCATCACGGTGCTCCTCGCGATCGCGCTCCCGGCCGCGGCGACGGCGGCCCCCCCCGCGCCGCAGGACAGGTTCCGTCTCAAGGCGGGCGCCAGGGGGAAACTTTGCCTCTCGTGCCATGCGACTTTCCAGGACACGGTGAGCCGGCCCTTCGTCCACACGCCCGTGAAAGCGGGGGACTGTACCGACTGTCACGATCCCCATGCCTCCTCCCACGGCAAGCTCCTCGCCGCAGGCGCCGCGACGATCTGCTCGAGCTGCCACGCCGGGCTGGTCCCCGAGAAGGCGCGGAGCGTCCACGCTCCGGTTTTGGCCGGCGAGTGCATCCGCTGCCACGATCCGCACGCCTCGCGGAACAAGTCCAACCTGATCGCCGCCGGCAACGACCTGTGCACCGGCTGCCACGCGGAGATGGCGAAGACCATCTCCCAGGTCAAGTTCAGGCACGCCCCGGTCGCGGGCAGCTGCCTCGGCTGCCACGACCCGCATGCGTCCGGGAAGTCGGAGTTCCTGCTCAAGAAGGAGGTCCCCGCCCTGTGCAACGACTGCCACCGGGCCGACCAGCCGGTTTTCGCGAAGCAGCACATGAACTACCCGGTCGCGAAGGGGCGCTGCACCTCCTGCCACGATCCGCACGGCTCGAACAATGCCGGCATCCTGTGGGCCACCATCCACCCTCCGGTCGCCGACAAGATGTGCAGCCAGTGCCACCAAGAGGCGTCGTCGCCCGCCGCCCTGGCCGTCAAGAAGCCGGGGTTCGAGCTCTGCCGGGGATGCCACAGCGCCATGGTCAACGAGACCCTGGCGCGCAGCCGCGTCCACTGGCCCGTGCTGGACAAAGCCGGCTGCCAGAACTGCCACAGCCCCCACGCCTCGGCCCGGAACGCGCTCCTCAAAGAGCCGGCCGGACTGCTCTGCGGCACCTGCCATGCCGACACGATCGCCCGGCAGGAGAAGTCCCTGACCAAGCACGCGCCGGTCCACGACGGGAATTGCGCGGCCTGCCATTTTCCGCACGCTTCGGACAGCGTCTTTCTTCTCAAGGAGCCGAACGTGGTCGGGCTGTGCGGGACCTGCCACAACTGGAAGGAGCACTCGAATCATCCGGTCGGCGAGAAGGCGGTCGATCCCCGGAACCGGAATCTCTCGCTCGACTGCCTCAGCTGCCACCGATCCCACGGGTCGCCGTTCAAGTCGTTCGCGACCTTCGATACCGGGGCGGATCTCTGTGTCCAGTGCCATCAGGACGTACGAAGGTGACGCCATGCTGAAAGCCCTCCGAGGCCACTGCGGCGCGCTCCTGCTCCTGGCGCTCGGGGCCACTCATGCCGCCGAGGGCGTGAAGCTGCGGCCGCTGCCGGCGATCTACACGGACGACAGGGGATCCGGTCTCAAGCAGCCGGAAGGAGTGGCGTTCGACGGCAAGTCCCTTCTGGCCGTCGCGGACACCGGGAACAGGCGGCTCCTGAAGTACACGATCGCGGGCGACCAGGCGACCCCGGCGGGTGAAATCCGCCTGGCCGAGATCCCGTACCCGATCAGGGTCCAGTTCGGACCGGGGGGGGAGCTTTTCGCCCTGGACGGAAGGTCGCGCCGGATCGCGCGGATCTCCCCCGCCGGCGAGTTCAAGGGCTACGTGGAGCCCTCGGGAGACATCCAGGCAGGCCCGCTGATGCCGCGGAGCTTCGCGATCGAACGCGCGGGGAGCATCTATGTGCTCGACGTCTTCCGGGCCCGGGTCCTGGTCCTGGATCCGTCCGGCAGGACGGGGCGGACGATCGCGTATCCCGGCAATCAGGGCTTTCTCTCCGACCTGGCCGTCGATGAGCGCGGGACCGTGTTCGCCGTCGACAGCGTCGGCAGAAGGGTGTTCGTCGCCGGAAAACCCGATGCCGCCCTCGTCCCGCTCACGGGCGACCTGCGGGCGGACCTGGCCTTTCCGACGGCCGTCGCGGTCGACGGGCAGGGACGGATCTTCCTCGCAGACCAGAACGGGGACGGGATCGTGATCCTCGGACAGGACGGTTCCTTCCAGGGACGGCAGGCCGGCACGGGGTGGAAAGAGGGCTCGCTCCGGTACCCGTCCGGGCTGTGCGCCGGCCCCTCGGGCACGATCCTCGTCGCCGACCGGGAGAACGGCCGCGTGCAGATGTTCGCGGTCTCGGAGTAGCCGATGCGCCACGCCCTGCGATGCATCCTGTCCCTGGCCCTCCTGGCCCCCGGCGTCGCTCCGCACGCGGCTTGGGCCTCCGAGGCATCGATCTCCTACCTGCACAGCCTGTCGGACTTTTCGGGGACCGTGCCCTACAACGACGTCAAGCTGTACGCCGACCGGCTCAACGACGAGGTGTACGCGGTCGTGGGGAACGCCGTCCGGGTGTTCAACGCCTCCGGCATGGAGATCCACCGTTTCGACCTGGACGCGGGCGTCGGCACGGTCTTCGACCTCGCGGTCGACGAGTCCGGCGACCTGCTCCTCCTGGGCCTGTCGCTGAATCCCGCGCACCCCGGGCCGGGCTGGTGGATCACCCGCTGCGACTACCGCGGGCAGCCGGCCGGCCGGATCGCCATAACCGGCCTCCCGGAGGTGCAGGCCTCCTTCCGGCCCAACGTGATGCTCTACCGGGGCGGGCGAATCGTCCTGGCGAGCCTGGCCCAGTATCGGGTCGTGGTGACCGATCGTTCGGGCGCCTTCCGGAAGGCGTATGACCTGGCGAAACTCCTCGGCATGAAGGACAGGGACCGCTCGAAAAACGACATCGCCGCCTTCAGCATGGATTCGCGGGACAACATGCTCATCACAGTTCCCACGCTGTTCAAGGCGTTCGTCATCTCTCCCGAGGGAAGCGTGCGGGACGTCGGCCATTCGGGGTCCACTCCCGGCGCCTTCGGCGTGGTGGCCGGAATCGTGGCGGACGAGCGCGGGAACCTGATCGTCGCGGACAAGGGCCGCGGGGTGGTGATGGTCTTCGACGACAGGCTCGAGTTCGTCACCGAGTTCGGATCGGGCGGTGACGGGCATGGAAGCCTCGTCCGTCCCACGGACCTGACGCTGGGCGCTTCGGGCAAGGTTTACGTGACCCAGGCGAGGGACAGGGGGGTCGCCGTGCTGAGGGTGGATGGAGGGGGTGAATCGACGGACGTCCATCCGGACTGAGCGAGGATTTTTCGTCCGGGCGACATGGAAGTTTTGGGATACAGCCAGGTCCGTGTGTGGCATGGTATTCGCTTGTAGAACCGCGGGTCATTCTTGCATGGAGGAAAGATCATGAGGCAATCGGTCCTTGGTTTCTGTCTTGGGTTCGCTGCTCTTGCCGCGTTTTCCGCCGTGCGCTCCGCGGCCGCCAATGGGCCGGCGCACGCCTACGTGGGCGCCGAGAAGTGCAAGATGTGCCACAACGCAGCGGCCAAAGGGGCGCAGTTCACCAAGTGGACGGAGTCGAAGCACTCCAAGGCGCACGCCGCCCTCGCTTCCGAAGAGGCCAAGAAGGTGGCCGCGGCCAAGGGGATCGCGGATCCCCAGAAGGCGGACGAGTGCCTGCGCTGCCACGTGAGCGGGCACGGCGCCCCGGCGGCCAAGCTGACCGACAAGTACAAGGCGCAGGATGGCGTCTCCTGCGAGTCCTGCCACGGTCCGGGCGGCGACTACTGGAAGATGGACGTCATGAAGGACCGGGCCAAGTCGACCGCCGCCGGCCTGGTCCTGCCGACGGAGGAGACCTGCAAAAGATGCCACAACGCGGACAGCCCGACCTTCAAGGGCTTCGACTTTCAGGCGATGAGCGCCAAGATCGCCCACCCGAACCCTCAGAAGGCGGGCAAGTGAGCGACCCGGGGTCCGCGCCCTCGCGTCGCGGATTCCTGGGCTGGTTTCTGGGAACGTCGGTCGGCGCGATGTGCGCGTCCATCCTGTACCCGGTGGCGCGCTACATCTCGCCGCCCGAGGTCCCCGAAGCCCAGACGTCGCGCGTCGTGGCGGGGAAGGTCGGCGAGCTGAAGCCGAACGAAGGGAAGATCTTCCGCTTCGGCAACCTCCCGGGCCTCCTGATCCGCACGGAGGACGGCGGCTACCGCGCCGTTTCGGCCACCTGCACGCACCTGAACTGCACGGTGCAGTTCCGGGGCGACCTGAAGCAGATCAGGTGCGCCTGCCACAACGGCTACTACGACCTCACCGGCAAGAACGTCTCCGGCCCGCCGCCGCGCCCGCTCGATCAGTTCCAGGTGAACGTGGCCGGCGACGACATCGTGGTGTCGAAGACATGAGCCCGGCGACCCCCGGGCCCGTGCCGCGCCTCATGGCCTGGATCGAGGAGCGCACCGGCCTGAGCGTCCTGGGCGAGCTCGCCAGAAAGAAGCGCGTCCCGAGGCACCGCCACACCTTCTGGTACTACCTGGGCGGGATGACCCTGTTCCTGTTCGGCATCCAGGTCGGGACCGGAATTCTCCTTCTTCTTTACTACCGGCCCTCGGCCTCGGAGGCGTTCGAGAGCGTCCAGTTCATCATGACGCGGGTGCCGTTCGGCTGGCTGATCCGATCGATCCATTCCTGGTCGGCCAACCTCCTGGTCCTGGCTGCCTTCGTCCACATGTTCAGCGTCTTCTTCCTGAAGGCGTACCGGAAGCCGCGCGAGCTGACCTGGCTGTCGGGGGCGCTGCTCCTGTTCCTGATGCTCGCCTTCGGCTTTTCGGGGTACCTTCTGCCCTGGAACACGCTGGCCTTCTTCGCCACGCAGGTCGGCACCCAGGTGGCGGGCGCCGTGCCTCTGGTGGGGCCTTTCATGCTCCGCCTCCTGCGGGGCGGGGACCAGGTCACCGGCGGGACTCTGACGCGGTTCTACGGAATGCACGTCGCGGTCTTGCCGGCCCTGGCCACGGTCCTCGTCGGCGCCCATCTCCTCCTGGTGCAGAAGCACGGCATGAGCGTGCCGCCCGCCGTCGAGAAGCGCAGGAGCGAGAGCGGCGGAGCGCCTCTGAGCATGCCGTTCTTCCCCAACTTCCTCTTGCGCGACCTGATCGGCTGGGTCGCCGCCCTCGGAATCCTGGCCGCGCTCGCGGCGCTGTTCCCCTGGGAGCTGGGGACGAAGGCCGATCCCTTCGCGCCGGCCCCCGCGGGCATCCGTCCGGAGTGGTACTTCGCCTGGATGTTCCAGACGCTCAAGCTCCTCCCCAGCCACATCCTCGGCCTGGAGGGGGAGATGCTGGGCGTCCTCGGGTTCGGAGCAGGGGCCCTGATGCTTCTGCTGGTGCCGTTTCTCGATCGGGCCGGCGAAGCGCCGGGCCGATGGGACCGCCTGCTCCTGGCCTGCGGCTGGGCGGTCGTGGCCTTCATGGCCGTGATGACGCTCATCGTCTACCTGCCGGCGGAAGGCTGAGCGTGCGAAACTCGCGGCTCCTCCTACGATCCGCGCCCGGATGGTGGCTGCTCCTCGCGGTTCCCGCCGTGGTCCTTCTGGCTCTCCTGGGAGCCGTCCACGCCGCGGCCGCCGAGCCACAGCACCTGGCCCCGGGCGGACCGCGGCCCCTCGAAACGAGCTGCGTCTCCTGCCACGCGCAGCTCGACGACGCCCTGCTCGAGCCGACGAGGCACACCGGGGACGACATCCATTTCCTGAAGGGGCTGTCGTGCCATGACTGCCACGGCGGCAACCCGGCCGCCGGCGCCGACGGGGATCCGGAGGCGGCGCACGACAGGAAGCTCGGCTGGACCGGGAAGCCGGTGCGCGGGCAGGTCCCGGCCTTCTGCGCCAGGTGCCACGCCGACGCCGCCTTCATGAAGCGCTTCAACCCGCACACGCGCATCGACCAGTACAGCGAGTACCGCACCTCCGTGCACGGCAGGCGGAACGCGGAGGGGGACGAGCGCGCCGCGGTGTGCGTCGATTGCCACGGCGTGCACAGCATCCGGGCCGTCTCCGACCCGCGCTCCCCGGTCTACCCGACCCGCGTCGCCGAGACGTGCGGCACCTGCCACGCCGACGAGAATCGGATGCGCCACTACTCCCTGGCGACGACGCAGTATGCCGAGTACCGGAAGAGCGTGCACGCCCGCGCCCTGTACGAAGGCGGCGACACCTCGGCTCCGACCTGCAACGACTGCCACGGCAGCCACGGCGCGGTGCCGCCCGGCGTGGAAAACGTCGCCGCCGTCTGCGGCTCCTGTCACGGCCGGGAGGCCACCCTGTTCCGCGAGACCGAAGCCAAGCTGAAGCTGGACCTGACGCCCTGCATTCAGTGCATGGTCTGCCACGGCAACCACGCCGTGTCCCCCCCGACCGACGGCATGGTCGGCGTCGGGGCCGACTCGACCTGCACCGGCTGCCACGTCGAGGAGGACAAGGGATACAAGGCGGCCGTGCGGATGGCGGACAGCATCCACGGCCTGGTGGAGCGCCTGCGGGAGGCAAGCGATCGGCTGGACCTGGCCGAGCGCGCCGGGGTGGAAGTCGGCCCCGACCGATTCGCGCTCCAGGAGGCCAGGGACCAGCTGGTCGAGGCCAGGGTCCTGGTCCACAGCTTCGACCTGGAGCGCTTCCTGATCGCGGCGCAGAAGGGGATCGCGGCCGCCGACGCAGGGGTGGCGGCGGGAAAGCGGGCCGCGGCCGAGCTGCGCACCCGGCGGGCCGGACTGGGGCTGTCGCTCGTCATCATTGTCGCCGTGATCATCGCCCTGGCCCTCAAGGTGCGGGAGGTCGACAGGAAGCCGGCGACGTGAGGCACGCGGCGGGGCGTGGCGCCGTCGTCCTCCTGATCGTGATCGCCGGAGGATCCTGGTGGCGGTCGCCGTCCCGGGCGGAGGTCTCGGAAGACTGCCTGGCGTGCCACGGCGACGCCTCGCTGACCGTGGGGAGGCAGGGGCGCGCCGTCTCCCTGCGCGTGGACGCCGCCGCCCTCGCCGGTGGGGCGCACGCCGGACTCGCCTGCGCCGACTGCCACGCCGGTTTCCGCGCGGAGGACCTGCCGCACGCGAAGACGATCCGACCGGTCGACTGCCGGTCGTGCCATTCCGACCCGGGGCCGGCGCACGCCTTCCACGCCGCCATGGCGCGCGCCACCGGCACCGACGGGGCGCCCGGGACCTCCTGCAGGGGATGCCACGGCACGCACGCGATCGCCTCTCCCAAGACCCCCGGCT
>JACOUZ010000018.1 GCA_016177515.1 Acidobacteriota bacterium | reverse complement strand
GTACGACTATTTCAAGACGAAGAAGATCCTGAGCACCTTCAAGACCTACAAGGTCGAGGGGTTCGGGGAGGACTTCCTGCCGACCACCCTCGACTTCACCTGCGTGGACGAGTGCTATCAGGTGACCGATAAGGAGTGCTTCCTGACGGCGCGCGATCTGACCCGCAAGGAGGGCCTGATCTCGGGCGGCTCGGCCGGCGGCGCCGTGTGCGGCGCGATCAAGTTTGCAAAGGTCTACCCGCAGTGCAGGACGATCGTCGTCCTCCTGCCCGATTCGGGCTCGAGGTACCTGAGCAAGGTGTTCGACGACGACTGGCTGCGCGAGAACTCTTTCCTCGACGAGGAGGCGACCTACGGCAGCCTGAAGGACATCGTCGAGCGGCAGCGCCGCCATCCCCTGTTCACCGCCGACGCGGCCGACGGCGTGCAGCCGATCATCCGGCTCATGAAGAAGCACGGCATCTCGCAGCTGCCGGTCATGGAGGGCGGCCGGATGGTCGGAATGATCTCCGAGATTGATCTCTTGAACGCGCTCCTCAAGGACCCCGACGCCGTCGGCCGCCCGGTCGGCGAGCTGGTGGACCAGAACTACGTCGTCGTCCCGCCCGACGCGCCGGTCAGCCGCCTGGCCGCCATCTTCAGCGAAGGCAAGGTCGCCCTGGTCGAGGAGAACGGCAAGATCGCCGCCGTGGTCACCAAGATCGACCTGATCGACCACATGGCCGGGGTGATGCGGTAGGAACCTGCTAGTCCTTCTTGCCGCCGCCCCCCTTCAGGATCCCCCCCACGTCGCGCAGGAAGAAGGCGAAGATCGCCACCGAGCCGACGCCGAGGACGACGATGCTGATCCAGGTGAGCAGGTCCCAGCGGTTCATGGGGCCGCTCCGCTCCCTGCCGGCGGCGGCTGGACCTCGCGACCGAGGAGATTGCCGGCGAGGAAACCCGCCAGGGAGAGCGGCAGGCTGAAGAAGATGGCGTACTCCTGCCACAGCTCGATCGTCCGGCCGCCGAGGGTGAGATTCAGGATGAACGTGGCGTACTCCTCGTTCCGGATCCCCAGCTGGTGCACCAGGATGTAGTAGGCGACGGCGCTTGCCAGGCCCGTGGCGCACGACAGAAACCCTGCGAGCTTCGTCTTCCGTCCCTTCCAGAACAGCCCGGCCATGATCGGCACGAACACGGTCGAAGTCAGGATCGTGGACATGAAGACCCACAGCGCCAGCAGGCGCTCGAAATAGAACGCCAGCACGAATCCCAGGGCCCACGACAGCAGGATGCCCCACTTGGTCAGCCGGCTCAGGGTCGCGTCGCTGGCGTCCGGCTTGAACACCGGGCGGTAGATGTCGTACACGATGTTGCCGCCCGCGACCAGGCAATACGAATCGATGGTGGACATCTCCGCCGCCAGGACCCCCGCCAGGAAGATGCCGGTCAGGCCCGCCGGCAGGGCGTAGATGACGATCCGCAGCAGGGCCTCGTTCGGATGCGTGCCGGCGGCCAGAATGCCGGCGTCCACCGACGCGCGGGCGAGCATCCCGCCGGCGGTCACGCACCAGTCGTAGGCGCTCCAGATCAGGATGCCGATGAGCAGGGCGTTGCGCACTTCCTTGAACGAGCGTGCCGCGAAGATGCGCTGGTAGAACGCCGGCTCGACCAGGATGCTCAGTCCGGTCATGGCATACACGACCACCAGCCAGACAGGCACGCCGCCCATAGGCTGGAAATAGCTCGCCGGGAGCTTCTCGGCCACGAAGTCGAATCCGCCGACGTGCGACATGATCATCGGCATGGCGATGGCCAAAGTGACGCACATCAGGACGAACTGGACCGTATCGGTCAGGGCCACCGCCCAGAGTCCCCCCCAGAGGGTGTAGACGAGCACGACCCCGCCGAAGATCGCCCCTCCGATCCACGGGTCGATGCCGAGGATCACCTGGGCGACTTTGCCCATCCCGAACAGGCCGAGAGAAGGCAGCGAGTAGACGAACGAGGCGAGGGCGGCCGTCACACCGGCCGGTTTGCCGTAGAAGTGCTCCAACACGTCCGGCATCGAGCGGTAATTGTGCTTCCGCAGGCGGCCGGCGAGGCCGAATGCCGCGATGATGAAGAAGAGGTAGGTCGGCCGCGAGTAGCCGAACCAGGCGACGATCCCCTCGTTGTAGGCGAGCTCCGAGGTCCCGAACAGGACGTCGATGCCGTAATAGGTCGACACCAGCGTGCAGATGAGGACCGGCGTCGTCATGGTGCGACCGGCGATGAAAAACTCCTCGAAGCTCGTCGTCCTCTTCGAAACGTACCAGCCGATGAACAGCATGAAGAGGAGGTACGCCACGATGACGACGAAGTCGATCCACGACATGTGGGCGTTGACCACGAAATCCACGGGGCTCCCGATTGCGCGGCCGAGATCGGCGCGGCGAACGGCGTTTGGTATCACAGCCTTGCGCGAGGCGTCAACCCGCGTGGCGGAGCGTCTTACCGCGTGGCCGCCACCTCGTGGCCGCTACCTGATGACGACTCTGATCGGCAGGTCGGAGATCGGCAGGATGATCGCCTGCCCGGCGGCGGGCGATCCGGTCCCCTCCGCGCCGGCGGGAGGCGGCTCCCTGCGGCATTCGATCACCAGCGCCTCGGCCGTCTGCGCCACCGAAGCGATGTCGAGGATCGACGGAGGATCGCTTTGCAGATCATGGCGCAGCAGGACGACCATGTCGCGGTCGAATCCCACCTCGGGCGCCCCGGAGCCCTCGAACAGCGCCGCCCACTCGGGGTGGGTGCGGATCACTTGATGGTCGCGCCCCAGCTCGGGGGCTCTTCCAAGCGGGACGACGCGCCAGGAAAGGACCGCCGGCGGCGTCGGCGAGGGCCGGACCGCCGCGGCGTCCTTCGCTGGAACGGGCGAGGCGGCGGGGACCGCCGGCGTCTTGCGGGGCCTGGCCTCCTTCCCGGGGGGCGCAACGGCCGGTCCAGGTGCCGCGCGCTTGCGGGCGGGAGCGAGGTATCCGAGCGAGCGCAGCGCCTCGATCGTCGCCTCGTCGGGAGTGGCCTGGGGGCTCGCGGATGGGCCGGGTCCCGGAGATCCGGAAGCAGGAGGCTCCGGAGCGGCGGCCGGGACGCGCCGCGCGATCCAGTAGGTGGTGGCGGCGACCACGACCACCAGCGCCGCGACCGCCGCGACCGGCCGCCACGTCGGAAGGCGGGAGGCGGCCGCCGGCGGAGGCGGCGCAGCGGCCGGCTCCCAGCCCGCTGACTGCACGGCCTGATCCACCAGGGCGAGCGTCTCGCGCGTCCGATCCAGGCGGTCGCGGATCCGCCGGCCGAAGTCGCGGGGGAGCGGCGGCGCCTCCTCGTGCAGCTCGAGGGTCAACCCGCGGTGGAACTCCACCCGCTCGCGGAGTGAGACGTCCGACTGCAGCCGGCGCTCGAAATCGCCGCGCTGGTCGCCGGGCAGGCGGCCGTCGAGGTACAGGTTCATGGTCTCGAACAGGGCCTGGTCGATCGTCGTCTCCCCTGCCCGGAGCCGCGCGCGGGCCTGGAGCAGGCGCGCGTACACGACGTCGGCCGCCATGTCGAGGATCCTGCCGATGGTCTCGTACTCCAGATCACCGGCGACGCGCAGCACCAGGACGGCGCGGGACGTGGGATCGAGCCGGGACAGGGCCCGCCACAGACCGGCGTGCCCGCCGGCCGGGCGGGCGGGCGCCGCGGAAACCGCACCGGCCGGCCGGGGCGCTCGGGGACGGGCGGCCAGATCGAGCCTTTCCCTCCAGAGCGAGATGAGTCCCCGGATCAGGAACACGGCCGCTTCGCGGTCGCCCGGCGGGAGATCGGGCGCCAGGAAGCTGCGGACCAGGCATTCCTGCGTCAGGTCGTCCGCCTGGCCGCCGTCACCGGTCAGGTTGTACGCCAGGACGAACAGGCGCCGGCCATAGCGCTGGAGGATGTCGTCCGCGTCGGCGGGATCGGTCCCCGGGTCCATCAGGACTTCTTGGGGCCCTTCCCGGACGCTTTGCCGCCGATGGCGCGATGGATGGTGTAGAGCCTGCGGTGCGCCGATTGCGGCGGAGGCTCCGGCGGCTTCGGCTCGAGCGCCGGGAGCTCCTTGGGCCGGGAGATTCCCTTCAGGACTTCCTCGAACAGCTTCGCGGCGGCTTTCTTCCGGCTGGCGGGCAGCTGCCCGTGACGGAACTGGTGCTCCGACAGGCACGTGTTGCAGCGGACCTTCTTGACCTCGTCCCCGACCAGGCTGACGACGCCGTGGTTCATGATGAGGCGGCAGCGGGGGCAGTAGTCGTCGATCACATCCCCCAGCCGGATGCGACGAGGCTCCATCAGGCGGCACTCCCGGGCCGGCGGCGCATGAAGGCGCACATCATACTACACGGCACGGCAGGGCGCGCCGCGATTGACTTTGCGGGGATCGTGTGGCACATAGGGCTCTCCATGGACGAGCGGCATCCGGGCATCGCCCGGGCCTGTTTCCACCTGAACTGGATCTTCCTCGCCTTCTGGGCGCTGTATCTCCTGGGCCCCGATGCCACGGGCCTGCTCGGCACCGAAAGAAGCGGCCCGGCGTATGGCATCCTCTCGGCCGGGCTGTTCCTGATCCACTTCGTCCTGATCAGCACCGGAATCATCGCGCTGTTCGTCGTGATCATCGAGGTGCACGCCGGCCGCCCGGTGCGCGGCCTGGCGAGCGTCATCGCGGCCCTCGCCCTGCCGATGGCTTCCTTCCTCTACTTCGCGGCGCGGTATCTCTCCGCGGTGCGGCGCTTCCTGGAGCAGTAGGATCCCGTCCGGGCACTCGACCGGCGTCCGGGGGCCGGCCGCAGTCCCTTCCGGCTCAAGGGGCGCCGCGGGTCCCGGGGGCGTCCCCGAGAAACTTCCGGATCTCGCGTTCCATGAGCTCGGGCTCGACGTACCCAAGGAACTTCCTCCTCAGGCGGCCGGTGCGGTCGACCAGGAGGCTCGTCGGCACCGCCTCCGGGCTCCCCAGGACCCTCCCCACCTGGGGGTTCATCATCCCGGCAGGGTACTTGATCGGCGTGACGCGGATGAAGGCCTCCACGTCGGCCGGCCGATCGTCGACGGAGACGCCGATCACGACCAGCCCGCGGTCCCGGTAGCGATCGTAGAGGCGGTTCAGGTGCGGGATCCCCATGCGGCACGGGCCGCACCACGACGCCCAGATGTCGAACAGCCGCACCTTC